>CAZXJE010000124.1:0-9856 GCA_964640835.1 uncultured Eubacteriales bacterium | reverse complement strand
TATAGGGAAAATGCTACATTTTCAACAATTGGGAAGCCAGGGCTTTAGGGGATTTGGGTTCCAGTTGGCTCAGTTATTTTTTAGGTCAAGTATCCACAGAAAATTTACTTTGACAATTTTCACAAAAATAAACCTCTCTGAAACGTTGAAATTTTTCCTCACTTTCAGTCTGTCCTGCTGAAGTTTGAGCCATGAGAAATAATCTATTGTCTCCACAGAATAGGCAAATATCCGCTTTTTCTTTTAGTAATAAGCTATCACATTCTTTACATACTTCATTTAATTCTCTCGGAAGTGGTTTAATTGGAATTGGCTCTCTATCCTCAAGTTCTTTGGCATATCTCCATTTTGAAACTTCTGGCATGCAATATGAACTACCATAATTCACACAATAATCAGAAACGTAATCTTCCATGTTAACCTCCCTTTATCTGGTTATATTAAGATTATGTAATTTTTTTGAATTTGTCAAAATTGTGATATACTAGATTCGACTCTCTTGTGCCGGCTGGAGAGAGTTCCCATCTTTTGGTTCCCATCATCAACCCCCCTTTTGCTGACAACGGCCGGCAGTTTTACAAAAATAATCTCACCTGGTATACTTCCATTTGAAATTTATACGTAGGGGGTTTTCATGTCAGACGAAAGGGATAGAAATAGATATTCTTAAACTAAATTCCTATGCCAACTCTCAAATCTAATCGCTTAAAGAAAAGGGGGTAACTCATGTTCGATGCAGAAAAATGGTGGAGCCAAGTTGGTACTTACAATGAGGCGATTTTTCCAATGCAGATTGTTATGCTGGTTGCAGCATTTTTATTAACTTACTTTGTATTTGCCAGACCGGGACTCAAAACTAATAAGATGATGAAGGCGTATCTTTCATTTACATTTGTTTGGAATGGTATTGTATTTTTCTTAATCTTCGGTAAAGAACTCCCTGGAAAATTTTTCGGGATTCCGTTATTTGTCCTTTTAGGAATTTTAATGGCTTGGGATATACATGCAAATAAAATCCAGCTAAGCCTTCCGGATACATCATGGCAAAAGTATTTAACTGTCCTTCTCGTCCTTTGTTCATTCCTCTACCCATTAATCGGATATGCTTTTGGACATTATTATCCTAAGTCTTGTACATTCGGAGTCATGCCCTGTCCAACGACTGTATTCGCTCTGGCGCTGCTTACAGCCGCAATTCCAAAAGTGAATAAGAAAATCTATATTTTGCTTTTGTTATGGGCCCTTCCTGCTTTCGGCAAATGCCTTGGAGCGATGGATCTCTATGAAGACTGTGTTCTTTTTTGGGCAGGTGTGTATGCCATGATTATGCTGATTAAAAACTGGAGAAAGATTGGAGTCTGAGCCATTTTGGATGAATTTGGCCACACTGTGTCCATACGGATTTTTAAGTAATCTCTATTTTGAGATATTTAAATAGACCATCTGACTACGAATCAGTAGTGCCGGCAGTTCGAATCTGTCCGAGCGTACCAATTACTTTCTATAGGAAATCCCTCAACTAGCTAACGCCTTCTTTTTTAATCTGCCTTAACTCATGCACTAAATGTGTATCTTTAAGAATCTTAATAAGAATCCTTAGTGTCCACACGGTTTTCTCCACCACACAATTGGAACACTCAATAATGCAATGTGATTCCTGTCATCACGCTTTTGGAGATGCTTCCTCAAGATCACTGCCGATTGACAAAAAGAAAGGTCCTTTTTATAATCAACCTCAATGAAGAGTCCTAAAGTTGCTCTTATCCATGATTGGCTAACCGGCCGAAGAGGCGGAGAAAAAGTCCTTGAGGTCTTTGCCGAGATATATCCAGATGCTCCCATCTATACGCTCTTTCATTTTCCCGGAAGCCAGATTCCGGATATCGAACAAAAGAGAATCGTTTCCAGTTTTGTCCAGAAGCTCCCTTTCCTCAACAAGAGATACAGGTTTTACCTCCCATTGTTTCCGTTGGCTGTCGAGCTGTTTGACCTTCAAGAGTACGACTTTATCATCTCCAGCTCTCACTGCGTCGCCAAAGGGGCCATTCCGAGGCCAGATGCCCTCCATGTCTGCTATGTCCATTCTCCCATGAGGTATGCGTGGAACCAGTATTCATCCTATTTTTCCCCGGAGATGTTAGGATTTTTCTCGAGAAGGATCATCCCACCTGTCATCCACCGTCTGCGCATCTGGGATGAATCCTCTTCCCACAGAGTGGATCACTTTATTGCCAACGCTAAAACTGTTGTTAACAGGATCCACAGGTATTACAGACGTGCTGCCGATGTCATTCATCCCCCGGTAGATACAGAGTTTTTCAAACCCGGGGAGGTTGAAGAGGATTATTTCCTGATCGTATCCGCATTGGTTCCTTACAAGAGGATTGACTTGGCTGTCGAAACATTCAATCGAACGGATAAGCGTCTGAAGATAGTCGGTCAGGGGCCGGAATATCATAAACTCAAAAAACGTGCGCAGTCGAATATCGAATTTTTAGGATCGGTTTCTCCCGAGGACCTTCTCCAGGCTTACCAAAAATCCCAGGCCCTTATCATGCCGGGCGAGGAAGATTTTGGGATCAATTCTCTCGAATCCCAGGCATGCGGAGTCCCTGTCATTGCCTTTGGGCGTGGAGGTGCAAAGGAAACAGTACTTCCTGGTGAGACAGGATTTCTTTACGAGGAGCCTGGCATCGAGGGCCTCAGCGCCGCGCTTGACAAATTCAAGGACATGAATTTTAATAAAACAACGATACGGGCAAATGCCATAAAATTCTCTCGGAACTCGTTTAAGAAAGAGATCTCTGCTTACTTCCAGCAGAAATGGGCAGAGCATGAAAACCAGTGATGATTAAGAGGCAAAGAAGCGGTCTGATAGGGCTGTTTGTGCTGAGCGATATTATCGGAATAACGCTCGCTTTTTTCTATTCCTATTTCTTCCGGTTCTATCTCTACATCATTCCTGTCGATCCCGCAAAGGGAATTCCTCAAATCAAACAATACGTGTACGTTTTTCCTCTGTTTTTGATCTCACATCTTGCGATCTTTTACCTTCAAGGATTCTACAAAACGAGACTCAAAAGAACTCAGATCGATGATTTTTTTCTAATTATGCTGAATGCTTTTTTTTCCATCCTGATTGCCTTGGCCGTACTGAACTATCTGTACACATACAGCCAGGGTGCTGCGCCCTTGTTCCGCATGGATTTTAAGATCTCTCATGGTTTTTTAGGTGTCTACTTTATAGCAATCGTGATCGTCATTTCTGTCTTCAGGCATCAAATTTACTACATGATGAAGAGACGCTATGCCAAAGGGTATAACCTCAAGAATGTTCTCATCGTCGGAGCAGGTGAAATGGGCAAGGCCGTTGCCCAGAAACTGGTCAATTACAAAGACCTGGGTTTCATAGTCACAGGTTTTTTGGATGACCAAAGGAAAGAGGGAGAGGAACTCCATGTGAATGGGGGGATAAAAGTCCTCGGGCCTGTTTCCGCACTCGAAGAAATTTTGGAAAAGAACAACATCAGCGAAGTCTATGTGGCCCTGGAATTGAGGAACTATCAAGCAATCCTGGAAACGCTTAAAACAGTGAATAAATATCCTGTGAACATAAGGATCATTCCGGATCTTTTCCATTTTCTAACTCTGAAGTCAAGGATCGAAGACCTGGATGGATTCTCCGTGATTTCCATAGATGAGCCGCCCATGCGCGGAGCCGGGCTTTTTATCAAGCGGTTGATGGACCGCGTCGCTTCAGCCCTGTTGCTCATTTTTCTCTCGCCTCTCCTTCTCATAGTGGCTCTGATGATCAAGTTCGGCTCCAAGGGAGCGGTGCTTTATCACCAGGAAAGGATCGGCTTGGATGGGAGAAAATTCACCATTCATAAATTCAGAACGATGATCACCGAGGCAGAAAAAGAAACGGGACCTGTGATGTGTAAACCCGATGATGAGAGGATCACAGGAGTTGGTCGGTTTCTCAGGAAGTACAGTATCGATGAGTTACCTCAGTTGATCAATGTTTTGAAGGGGGAGATGAGCCTGGTAGGGCCTCGCCCGGAAAGGCCCGCTTTTGTGGATGACTTCAGGGAGAAAATCCCCAAATACATGCTTCGCCACAAAGTGAAATCCGGAATCACGGGGTGGGCGCAGGTTCATGGGCTCAGACAGGACACACCCATCGATAAGAGACTCGACTATGATTTTTACTACATCCAGAATTGGTCCTTAGTTCTCGACTTGAAGATCCTATGGAGGACATTGGTTAAGGGCTTCATCGACAAAACCGCTTGATCTGGATTATTCGTAAAAACTGCCGACAAATTAATATTCAAAAAACATTCAATATCTTATTGCCAAGGTCCATCCCCTGAAAGGGCCGTTTGGGAAACGGCCCATACATTCAATCCTGTAACCTAGGTATTCTTTTTGGTTTGATTGATGCGGATCCCAATAAGTGTATATTGGGTCCCGGATATGATGGTGAGTCCAAGAGTCGTGATATAGAGCCACAGCAGGTTAGGTTGAGCCGAATTGATGGTGTTGAAGAAAAGAACCAGGATAAGGATACTCATCTGAGAGAAGGTGCTCATTTTTCCCATAAAAGTGGGGGTAAATGTCGTGTGCCCTGTGCGTATATACACCATGCAGGAGCCCGCCACGATGTAGAGATCTCTTCCGATGACAAAAATCGTAAGCCAAATGGGGATAACATTGGGCGAGCTGATAGAGGGGATGCTAAGAGCGATCATCGCTGCCGTCATGAGCAATTTATCTCCTGTAGGATCGAGGAGCGCGCCGATCTTTGACTTTTGTTTCAGGATACGAGCTGCGATTCCATCCAGGAAATCGGTAGATGCCGCAATAAAAAAGACGATCAAGGCTTTACGTGGGTTGTGCTGAATCATGTAATAAAGGAAGAGGGGGATTAGGCCGATCCTCAGAATAGTGAACATGTTGGGAATCGTGATGATCCGCTCGCTCATTTTATCAATGCCAGAATAAGGTCCAGGAGCCTTATGACCTCTCGTCCGGAGACGGCTTGGTCTGGATGAAAAACTCTATCTTGGGAAAGTGTCATGATGTCATATGAGACCAAAAGGATTATAGGGCGGTAATAGTAGTTGCTGGGAGAAACATCTGAGATCTGTATCCTATTTGGAGGAATCTGTTGGATAAAACTGTATCCTTTCCTTTTTAAATGTTCGATAAGACGGAAGAGGATTTCAGCCATTTCTGCTCGAGTTATGACTTTTTTGGGCTGAAAGGTGTGATTGGGGTAAACATCCAGAATCCCCAATGAGGCCGTATGGAGGATGAATCTTGAGGCCCAGGATGTGGAGATATCGATGATGATGGGCGGTTTTCCTGATTGTTCGTCGAGGATGTCTTTATATTTGACACTTAAAAGTGCTGCCACATCCTCTTTGGTCACAGATTCAGCGGATTGTATGGCGTTGTACTGACTGGGAAGTTCAAAAATCCCCAGCCTGTTCTTGATCGTTTCCAACCGGTCTCTGATCTCTTGATCCCCTGGATCTTTTTCCAAGAGATCTTCATAGACGCCAAGGCTATTCTTGAGTTCACCGGCTTGGAAGAGTGTGTCGGCATAAACTTTTCGGATATCCATGTTTTCGGCTTCCTCGGTGCTCGCTGCTTTCAAATGGAGGAGTGCATTCTGAAAGTTGCCCTCAACCCGGTATATTTTGCCAAGGGCAAGATGAGCCACTGTAGAGTCGGGTGAATAGTAAAGAGCTATAAGGAAAGATTCTTTACTATTCTCCGCATCCCCTGTTGAAAGAAAGGCCTTGGCCTTCGTCAAGGCTTCCTCTGTTTTCCTTTTCTTGATCTCTTCGTATCGAGGTTTTGCCCATGGATTGTCTGGATCGTTTTTCAGGATTTCTCTGTATTCGGAAAAAGCACTGTCCACTTTATTGAAATCTTGAAAGACCTGCGCAAGGCCAAAATGAGCCAGCTCTACATCCGGATAATAGGATAGAGAGGCCTTGAAATACTGTTCGGCTGTTTGGGAATCGCCCAAGAGGTAAGCCACATAACCCATCCCCACATAATAGAAGGAGTTCTCACTTCCGAGCCTTTCGATGATCTTTTGAGCATTCTTACTATTCCCCACTCTGATGCTCTTCCATGCATCCTCCACCTGGATTCTCTCATCCAGAGAGAGGTCCGTTATGATGGATTGGGGTAATTCTCCTGTGTACAGGTTTGGGGGGGGCGGCTGATAAGTGGCACAGGACCAAAACAGCAGAGATATGAGGATTATTAGAGCGGCAAGGATTCTTTTTACCAATGGAATTCTCCTCTCTTTATGTAAGACACATAGTCGACCATATTCTTTGGGTCTGTCATGATTTCGAGATCATAAAAATCTTTATTGTCTATTCTTTTTAGCACAACTGACCATTTTGGGAAAGAATTAATTATCTTCTTTTCTGATTTGGGGATGCGCACGGAAAAGAGTCTCATATGTTTGAACAGAATATCGCGAAAAACCTGTTTAAGGTTCTGGATGCCTGTTCCTTTTTTTGCCGAGATGTAAACTTGATCACTCCTCGTCTCTGTGTTTCTCTGGACGATCTGCGTTTCGTCTGCCAAAAGATCAATCTTGTTGTATGCTTTGATTATCGGAATATCAGAAATGTCCAGTTCAGAGAGCACGTTGTTGACAGACTTGACTTGGCTGTCACAGTGATCCGAGGTGATATCTATAACATGACACAGGCAGTCTGCCTCTTTGATCTCTTCAAGGGAGGCTTTGAAAGCGGTGATCAGCTCCACAGGGAGTTTTTTGATAAAACCCACTGTATCGCTTAAAAAGAAAAAGAGTCCATCGGGTAGAGTGACACGACGGATCACTGGATCGAGCGTCGCGAATAGCTGAGGGGAACTCAGTACCTTTTCACTCGACAGAGTGTTGAATAGTGTTGATTTGCCTGCGTTAGTATACCCTATCAGTGAAACTACGGGTGTTTTACCCTTTTTCCGACTCCGGCGTTGTTCCGCACGTCTTTTCTGAATCTTGGAGATATCTTTTTTGATCTTGCTTATTTTGTCTTGGATCCTTCGTCGATCTTCTTCAAGTTTTTTTTCGCCAGGACCGCGGGTGCCTATGCCCCCTCCAAGACGAGACATAGCCTGGCCCTTTCCCGACAAACGTGGCAGAAGATAGTTGAGCTGGGCGAGCTCCACTTGGAGCTTGCCTTCTTTGCTCCGGGCCCTCTGGGCAAAAATGTCAAGGATCAATTGGGTGCGATCGATCACTTTCCCATTAATTTCATCCTCCAGACTTCTTTGCTGGATGGGAGATAGATTGTGCTCAAAGACAACGAGATCCGCCTGGAGTTCATCTTTCTGCTGGGTGATCTCGGTCACTTTTCCTTCACCCACTAGGAATTTTGGATTCTTTGCATTGCGATATTGAAAGATCTTATTTACAACTTCGGCACCGGCAGCCTTCACCAGGCCCTCCAATTCTTCCATGGATTCTTCGGCCTCGAGTTTTTCTTTTTTTGTGGTAGCGAGATGGACAAGGATGGCTTGTTCCATTGTTACACCAGAAAATCCTTTATGGTGCCGGCTATAGAAGAAAAATCGTGGGGAGAGAACCACAGGATTCCCTCCATTTTTCTAAACCATGTCATCTGTCTCTTTGCATAATGCCGGGTGTCTTTTTTTGTTAAATCTATGGTTTCCTCTAACGACAGCTCCCTTTTTAGATGGCTCAGCACGTGCTTATAACCGAGCGCACGGAAGGGAGGAGATGTCTCCTCCACTCCTGATTTGAGAAGTGCCTCGACTTCCTCAACGATGCCCCGTGCAAACATCCTATCCACTCTTTGTTCGATCCTTCTGTAAAGCTCTTCCCTCTCCACTTTTAACCCGATTCGAAGAATAAAAAAATCCTTGATATGGGACTTGGTGTTGGTAAAATGGTCGCTGATGGTTTTTTTTGTCGATTGATACACCTCAAGGGCGCGAATGATCCTGATCCTGTCGTTTTTTCCAATTTTTTGGGCATAAACCGGATCGATACGTTCGAGCCTTTTCTGCAAATTCTCCAGCCCCTTTGTCTTGGCTTCCTCTTCGAGCTGGTCTCGAACACGAGGGTTTTTTTCCCCCTCCGGGAAAAGGCCATCGATGAGAGCCTTCAAGTAGAGTCCTGTTCCTCCTGTGATGATCGGCAGCTTTTTTTTCCTCTGTATTGTCTGAACTGCAGAGAGAGCATGTTTGACAAAATCTGCTGCTGTGAACTGGACAGAAGGGCCGACAATATCAAGAAGGTAATGGGCGATACCTTCCTGCTCATCAGCTGGGATTTTATCTGTCCCCACATTAAATCCCCGATAGACTTGCATGGAATCGCAGCTGATCACTTCACCGTCGAATGCTTTAGCGATCTTAACAGCTATCGTACTTTTCCCCACTCCTGTTGGGCCGAGAAGGATCAATAGGCTTTGTTTTTTTTGTTTTGCTTTAGATTCCAATTTTAAAAAGAAGGAACAGAACAAGAAAGGTGAGTAATACCAAAAGGGCTAAAACTTGCTTTCTTTTCAATTCCGTTCGCCGATTTTTTTGAGATGATTGACGAGGGTTGACTCGTGCTCGTTTCCCAGCGTTCTCTTGACTGCGAGGACTTCTGCGACAAGGATATCATTGAGTCCTTTGAGGACTTGGACATTAAACTCTTCCCTCGAGAGAGAGATACCTCCTTTGAGGATGGGATTCGTCTCTACCTTTCCATCCGGGCCGAGTCTTGCCTTTTCAAATATGGGAGAAAGCGATGGCTTTGCGTCCTCCAGACATTTCTCCAAGATATTTAATGCTACCGGTCCGATCTCCTTCGAGATGTATTTGAATATAAATGAACATTTTTCGTTGAAGAGCTCCAAAATTCTGTATATTTCGGATTTGGGGATCTCTGGGGACGATTGACTGGTTTTATTCTTCTGTGGGAAACCTATGAAACCCAGGTTGATCAAGGAAAGGATTATCCTTTGGGTTTCCCTGTGTCCCAGTTCACTCATTGTATAGATGTGTTTCAAGCCTTTGGGCCTGTCAATGAGCGAGAGCACATACCTCTCCGGAGCGGAGAGAGTTATGGACTTGGGGGATTCGGGGAAAAGCCTCTCTGCTGTTTTGGATTCCTCCGGAGCCAGAGATTTAAGGAGTGTTTCGTTCTGCATGTGCCGAATACCATCATGTATGAATCCGAGCGTGTGGATTTGAAGTAGGATTTTGTGTTCATGTATAGGTTTTTCTATGTCAAAAAAATATTCGCCCTGCTCCCAATCAAAGATAGGGAGCAGATCTGTCCGTTGATACTCTTCCAGGGATGCCCACAGTTGCTGTGGCGTGAGAAGATCGAGTTCGATGAGCGTTTTTAGAAGAGATGATTTTTGGTCTTTCGCATGTTTTATACACCTCTTCAAGGGGAGTGAGTCAAGGACCTTTTTTTTGTGAAGCGAGTCACAAAAGGCTCCCTCATCCAGAAAATCCTTGATGATAACCAGCTGGCCTTTGTGGAATGTTGCCCTCAAGTCGATAGATTCTTTTATGACCTCTAACCGGCCTGAGCCCTCCGCTTTCCAGATGTGTAAGAGGAGTTGCGAGAAGTGTTTTTCAGCAAGATTGCCGTGCATCCAGATTTGTTCCATTTTCAAGATTACCTTTCCTTTACTTTATAAATGAATCGGATTCATGTCAATCTCTGTATTTCTCGATTTTGATATTTTTAAATCTGTGCTGTCAAGAATACTTGCTAGCGTTATTGAGTGATCAGATTGTGTGATGGAGAAAACCGTGAGAAGGGATGGACGGGCATGGTACATCTCCC
>CAZXJE010000123.1:0-9944 GCA_964640835.1 uncultured Eubacteriales bacterium | reverse complement strand
CCCAAACGGTCTGTTCGGAGGAGGAACCCTACACAATTAAAAAAGGGGACAGGCTACTTTTTTTATTACCTCTATAAAAAGTAGCCTGTCCCCTTTATTGTCCCCATTTTATATCCTATAACTCAAGGTAAAGACGACTTTCTGCGCACCGAGATTGTCACCCGAACCATATTCCTTCCCGAACATCCCGGATAGATCCACCGAAAATCGCCCCACACGAATACCCGTCCCCACAGAGAAATAAAGATAATGGATGTTCGGATCTTTCATCGGCTGCGGATCGTAATTGAATCCAAGCCTCAAGGGATAGCGCCAATCCTTGCCGAAAAGCTGAAAATTGCCCCAATACTCGGCCCCGGCGCTTACTTTGACAACATCCCTAAAATCCCGGTCCAGCTCCTCCTCATAATACTTCACCGCGTAGCTCGACCAATCAAAATAGGTCAAATCAGATACCACAACAAAGCTATCCGATAACTTATAATTTGCACCCACCCCAATAACCAGCGGTTGCTTGTAGGTGTTGTCCTCTGCCTTGGCCTCCGTCCTGATCTCCCTATAGTGCGACTCATATCGGATCAGGCTTTCGCTCACCGCTTTCTTGGTGTATGGCGTGCGGATCATGGCCGCCAACGTTACTCTATCCGACACATCATAGACGACCCCCCCATTGACATAAAATCCGGAATAGTCGCTCGAATCCTTATCCTCTTGAGTGATCTCAGTAACGTAGTTCCGCTCTTCCACCGATTTATCGAAGACGCCTTTGATGAAATTGGCTCCAATCCCAGCAGAGAGCCGATCGCTTATTTTGTAAGCCAACGCAAAATTGATAGTTCTTAGCGCTCCATCTTGATTGAACTCCAACGTGTGATAGAGATTCCCTTCGTAATTGCTCTCCACACGCACTCCTGGACGGTAATAGTATTCCAGCAACCCAAAGCTCAACGCTACGGTAAATCTTCTAAAACGCACAGATGCCCCCGCATAATCCAGGGCGATGACGCCGACATCAATCGCCCCTGTTGAGGTAACGGCGCCCGTATTGATGAGCGAATACTTGAGGAAAGTGGCCCTCGTAAAAGATCCGTTCAAACTCACTGTAAATTTGGGTAGACTGCTGAGGAGTGCGGGATTTGTCAGTGCCACAGAACTGTCTTGAGCAAGAGTGAACTGTGTTCCCCCCAATCCAACGGCAGAGGCAGTCAGAACGCCAATGTTGTTCCAGGTTCTGATAGGAGCTTCATCCACATATTGGCCGATTACTACTTGAGTCCATCCAGAGGAGGGGAGGAGCAGAAGGAAAAGGAAGGATAGGAAAATACCGATGACAAAAGCCCAAGAAGCCGTAGATGTAGCGGGCTTCATTTTGTCTTGCATAACTGATAATTTTAGCTTTCTTTCCCCGTTATTGCAAATTCCGGATAAGTATGCTATTAAGTAGGGCTTTGGAGCAGATATGGAGAACGAAGCGAAAAAAGAAAACACTGCCAACGAAAACAAACGGAAGATCAAGATTGCCGGCATCGGATCCTACACGCCCGATAAAGTGCTGACTAATGCCGACCTCGAAAAGATGGTCGACACGTCGGACGATTGGATTATAACCCGGACAGGGATCAAGGAGCGGAGGATTGGTTCGGACGATCAGGCCACATCGGATTTGGGAATAGAGGCGGGTCGGTTGGCCCTGAAAGATGCGGGGCTGACTGCTGATGATATCGACCTGATACTGGTGGCCACGAATACGACAGATACACCTTTTCCGTCGACCGCGTGCTGGATCCAAAAAGGGTTGAAGGCCGACCACGTCCCGGCCTTTGATATATCTGCAGGGTGTACGGGTTTTATATATGGGATGATCATCGCCGAGAGCTTGATTTTGAGCGGTAAAAATAAACGAATACTTTTGCTCAGCCCTGAGATGTTATCGAAGGTCACGAACTGGAAGGACAGAAACACGTGTGTTTTATTCGGTGACGGGGCCGGGGCTGTGGTGCTCGAAGAGAGCGCTGATGATTCGGGGATGCTTTCTTCCTATTGGAGGGCCGATGGAAACCTTGCAGAGCTTCTTTTGCTGCCGGGCGGCGGATCGCGCATGCCGGTCACTCATGAGATGGTGGATCAAAACTTACAATATCTTCACATGAAGGGGAACGAGGTGTTTAAACATGCGGTTAAGCGCATGGGAGAGGCGGCGGTTGAATCTCTGAAGGAGGCCGGCCTGACCACAGATGATGTGGATTATTTGATTCCGCATCAGGCTAATATCAGGATCATCGAGGCCACGGGGCGGCGCCTCAAGCTTCCGCCAGAGAAAGTCTTCGTGAACATTCATAAGTACGGCAATATGTCAGTTGCGACGGTCCCTGTGGGATTGGCTGAGCTGTACCAGGAGGGCAAGCTCAAGAAGGACGACATCATCGTGATGGACGCTTTCGGCGCCGGCTTCACATGGGCTGCCCTCGTCTACCGCTGGTAAAAAAAGGGGACAGGCTGGTTTTTATAGAGGTCATTAAAAAAGTAGCCTGTCCCCTTTTTTTTGATGATGCTCAATCAAAACACAAAAATGGACTTTTCTGTAATACTAATCAACTTCAGTTTATAGAAAAGTTCAAAGAAATTTATTGAAAATAATTCACAAAAATACTATAATTACTATAAAATCAATATGATTTTTCAAGGAGATTGTCATGAAAAAAGTCGCAGTGTTAGTTTTTCTGTTGGCATTTACAATAACTATAAGCGGGACTTTATCTTTTGCCTTTGATAAAGAAGCCCCGGATTTTACATTGACCGACCTTTCGGGAAAGTCGATCTCACTGTCAGAACTCAAGGGTAAAGTCATTTTCGTCAATTTCTGGGCCACATGGTGTGGACCATGCCGCCACGAAATTCCTGATTTCATCGAGTTCTACAAGGAAAACAAAGACAATGGTGTTGTCATCCTTGGCGTTTCTGTGGATAAAAGTGCCAATAAAGTCCGTGATTTTGTGGAAGAATATAAGATCAATTATCCCATTGTCATGGCTACTAACGAAATGATCGGCGATTATAAACCCGGAAAGTTCATTCCCACAACCATCGTTATCGACACGGATGGAATGATCCAAGGGAAAAAAGTCGGGGTCATGGATAGAGCAACACTAGAACACTATTTTAAAGAGTATTCTGGGAAATAACTCGATATCTTTTGTGGAGTCTCTTGTGAGGGGATCCATTTTTTATTATTTGCGATTAATCCCCATCTAATTTAATTTTGACAATTATAAAACCTCACTTCACAACATCGCAATTAATCTGATAGAATTCTTCCAGCTTTAAAACTTGACAAGGATGGAGTTCAAATGCCTGGATCAGAAAACATAAGCTTACTCGTTGCGTTTACGGCAGGATTGATTTCCTTTCTCTCGCCGTGTGTGCTTCCGCTTATCCCTTCATACATGGCTTTCATCACGGGGGTGTCACTCGAGGAATTGGCGGAATATGAAAACTTGAAAAAGGTTCGGATGACGGTCATTTGGAACTCTTTGTTCTTCATCGTCGGTTTTTCGAGCATTTTTATTGCGATGGGGGCATCGGCTACGTTTATCGGGACTTTTTTGCAGGACAACATCCGCTGGTTTGAGATCATAGGGGGGATCGTGATAATCATTTTGGGGCTTCATTTTGCGGGTGTTTTTAAGCTCAAGTTTCTCGAGCGGGAACGAAAGATCCACGTAAAGAACAAACGTCTCGGGCTTTTGGGAACTTTCGCCGTTGGGATGGCGTTCGGCGCGGGCTGGACGCCCTGTGTGGGGCCGATTTTGGGATCGATCCTGACTTTGGCGGCCACCACGCAAAATGTCGGCAAGGGGATTCTTTTGCTCGTGTTTTACTCTCTTGGCCTTGGGCTTCCGTTTTTCTTAGCAGGGGTCCTCATCCATAAATTTTTCGAATACTTCAAGGCCATCCGAAAGTACTTCAAGATCATCACTGCTGTGGGTGGAGTCCTCCTGATTATCGTGGGTGTGCTGCTCATATCAGGATATTTCACTGCCATGTTCTCATACCTCAGCTATTAGATAAATAAAAGGGGACAGGCTACTTTTTACAGGGGTAAATAAAAAAGTAGCCTGTCCCCTTTTATTTAATTCACAAATATTTTCCTCCCGGTGATAAAAAAATAGGATTTCGTACGTCCTCTATTTAGAGGACAGTAAAATGCCAAGAATAAAAAGAGGCATTGCAGATGGCTTAATCTATCATGTGCTAAATAGGGGAAACTTCAAGAGAATTGTCTTTCATAACGAATGTGATTACAGAGATTTTTTAAGATTAATACAAAATTCAAAAGAAAATTTCTCAATTGATTTTTATGCCTATTGTTTAATGCCGAATCATTTTCACTTCGTATTGAGACCACGTATAGGAGATCATTTGAGCAGCTGGATGCAATGGTTGATGACTTCGCATGTACGCCGTTATCATCGGTATTATCAAACTAATGGTCATTTGTGGCAAGGGAGATACAAGAACTTCATAATCCAACAAGATAAGCATTTGTTGACAGCATTGCGTTATGTAGAAAGAAATCCTGTTCGTGCAAATTTAGTTTCTTCTGCCAAGGAGTGGTCTTGGTCTAGCCATCGCGAAAGGATAGGCCGCTCGAATAACAAAATTTTGGATAATCTCCCAATATATTTAGATAACGAATGGGCAGAATATGTTGACACTCCCCTTGCAGAGAAAGAATTGGAAGAATTGCGCGAGTCGGTTAATCGTCAAATCCCTTATGGTCATAAAAAATGGCGAACAGAAATGTGCCATGAACTTGGACTAGAACACACTCTTAAACCCAAAGGTAGGCCAATGAAGCATAAGAGAGGACGCAAAAAGAAAGAAAAATTTCAGTAAGAGGACAAAAAAAGGGGACAGGCTATTTTTTTAATTACCCCTATAAAAAGTAGCCTGTCCCTATTTTTAGACTAGGCTCATTCCGATTTCGATTGCTTTTTCGTTCAGGGGGATTAGATGATGATGTCGCTCGGGAAGAGTCTCCTTGAGGGCGATCATCAGCGATTCTTTTTTCACAATATTATTGATTTTTATGAGAGATCCCAAGAGCAGCATATTCATCACTCGGACATTTTTAAGCTCGTTAGTGGCCTTGTCGACCGCAGAAATTGGATATATATCGATGTCCGTCCGAGTTGGCGGAGTTTTAATGTTTGTACTTTCCCAGATGAGGAAGGCGCCTTCTTTGACGCAGGATTCGAATTTGCGAAGAGAAGGCTGATTGAGCACCACAGCCGCATCATATTCGCTAACGATAGGGGAGGAGATAGGCTGGTCGCTGATGTTTACGATGCAGTTTGCCGTGCCGCCTCGCATTTCTGGCCCATAGGATGGCATCCAGCTGACCTCTTTTCCTTCCTTCATAGCTGCATAGGCCAAGAGCGTCCCCATCGACAACACACCCTGACCGCCGAATCCTGCAAAGATCATTTCCTGTAACATTCTTAGCTTCCTCCTATAGGACGAACTAAAAAAAGGGGACAGGCTACTTTTTTAATTACCCCTATAAAAAGTAGCCTGTCCCCTTTTTTTCTCATTTCAACCTCATCACCGATTCTTTGGTGGCTCTTTAAACATACCGAGCGGGTAATACGGAAACACTTGCTCCTCCAACCACTTCAACGATTCTTCCGGCGTGCACTTCCATCCCGATGGACAATTGGACGCCACCTCAATAAACGATGTTCCCAATCCCTCCATCTGATATTCAAGGGACTTCTTGATCGCTCGCTTGGCCTTCCTCGTATTGGCGGGCGTGTTGCAGCTCACTCTCTCCACGTATGCCACCCTCTCGAACGTCGCCACAATCTCTGCCATCTTAATCGGCATCCCTGCAGTTGCCGCATCTCTCCCATAAGGACTTGTGCTTGTCTTCTGCCCCTCCAGCGTCGTCGGCGCCATCTGTCCCCCTGTCATCCCATAAATCCCATTGTTGATGAAAATGAACGTGAAGTTTTCGCCCCTATTACACGCATGCAAAGTCTCAGCTGTCCCTATCGCTGCCAAATCACCATCACCCTGATACGAAAAGACGATCTTATCTGGAAGTATCCGCTTGATCCCTGTTGCTACCGCGGCTGCTCTCCCATGAGCCGCTTCCTGCATATCAATATCCATGTAATGATAGGCGAACACCGAACAACCCACCGGACACACTCCAACGATCTTGTCCTGGATGTCCATTTCGACGACAAGTTCCATCATCAATTTATGAATAGTTGAGTGGAAACATCCGGGACAGTAATGCATCCGTGTATCAGTCAGCGCAGCCGGCCTCTCATATATGAGCTCGAATCCGTCTTTCATCTTTATTCTCCTAAAAAAGGGGACAGGCTGCTTTTTTAATTACCCCTGTAAAAACCAGCCTGTCCCCATTTTTTATATATGTTCCTTGATGGCGTCAAAAACCTCTTGCGGTGTTGGGACAATGCCTCCCAACCTCCCGTAATAATGCACCGGTTTTTTTCCGCACGCCGACAACTTCACATCCTCCAGCATCTGGCCGGCATTCATCTCGATCGAGATAAAAAACTTCACCTGCTCTCTCCCCGCAATCTCCTCGACCTGCGGCGCCGGAAACGGCCACAATGTGATCGGCCTAAAAAGCCCCATCTTCAGTCCTTGCGCCCTTCCCATATCCACGGCTTTCTTTCCGATCCTCGAGCACAATCCAAACGCCGTCACCACGATCTCCGCATCGTCCATCATATATCCCTCATACCGCACTTCATTCTCAACGATCGTCTTGAACTTCTCCTGCAGCGCCAAATTGACCACTTCCATGTCTTCCGACTTGATATACAACGACGTCAAAATATTCCGCTCCCGATCCGCCGTCTTCCCCGTCGTTGCCCACGGTTTGTTGGGCTTATACTCACTCCGCTCCGGCAACGTCAGCTTCTCCATCATCTGCCCCGTCGCTCCATCCGACAGCAACATCACTGGAATCCTGTACTTATCGGCCAGCTCAAACGCCAAAGTCGTGTGGTCCGCCATCTCTTGCACCGAATTCGGCGCCAACACGATCAGATGATAATCGCCATGACCACCACCCTTGACCGCCTGAAAATAATCACCCTGACTGGGTTGGATCGTCCCCAATCCCGGTCCCCCCCTCATAATATTCGCAAAAACGGCCGGGATCTGTGCGCACACCAAATAGCTGATGCCTTCCTGCATCAGCGAGAACCCAGGCGAAGACGTCGTCGCCATCACTCTTCCCCCGGCTCCAGCCGCTCCATATATCATATTGACCGCAGCCACCTCACTTTCGGCTTGGAGCAGAGTATAATCATACTTTGGCTCCTCCTGTGCCAAATACTCGATCACCTCACTCTGCGGTGTGATGGGATATCCAAAATAGGCTTGCATTCCGGCCCTGATCGCCGCCTCCGCCAGCGCCTCGTTTCCCTTCATCAAGCGTGTTTCACCCAACTTTACCTCCCTCAGAAGCTCCCTCTCCTTCTCCCACTGCTTCTTTCGGCGGCTGCTTCATCTCTCTATACACCGTGATCGCCGCATCCGGACAAATGACCGCGCAATTCAAACACGCGATACACTTATCTTCATCCGCCAAATATGCATAATGCAAACTATAACTGTTCGTATCAGAGGTGTTTAAAGCCAAACACTCGGTCGGGCAATTGAGAACGCACAGGTTGCACCCCTTGCATTCCTCAATATCTATCTCGACATAACCCTTTTTTGGCATTTATTCCTCCCTCTCCTCCAAATCCTCCCAATGCTCCCCATTCTCTATATCATCCATATCCTTCAATATCATCCGCCACATTGACATCGCTTATTTCGTCCCATATCCGTGTGTACTGCTCGTTTAACCCATTTCCGCACGACACCATAACACTATCATGTCCTAATAGTCCTTATGGTTTTTTTAACAAGCAGTATCACATAAGAGATCGCCATAATAACCACAACAGCCAATCCCTGGAAAAAGACGCCAAGCCCATCAAGAAGATTTTTAACACCTGAACTCATATGACTCATTGTATTCTCTGATTATTTAATCGAGCATAGCTGACGAAACTATATTAACTGATCCACTCGATATATCAACCTCAACTGCTCAACGACCACCCCTGCTCGACTCTTTTATTGCTGGACTTCACAATTCGAACGACATCACACGATGGGAATGACACTGGATATTCACAGCCGCCGGCATCGATGCAATATGACACGGAAAGGCCTCCACATGGACCGCCAATGATGTCACACGACCACCCAATCCCTGAGGGCCGATCCCCAAGTTATTCACACGCTCGAGAAGCCTGATCTCCATATCCTTATAGAAAGGATCAGCGTTGTGGGACCCCAAGGGTCGTCTCAGCAGCGCTTTTTTCGCCAGCAGCGCCGAGTACTCGAAGTTCCCACCAACCCCAACACCCACAATTGTGGGCGGACAGGGATTCGAACTCCCTACCTCCACCGTCTCGACTACAAAGTCCTCGATGCCCTCCTGACCGGCCGCGGGAGCAAACATTCTAATCTGACTCATATTCTCCGCGCCGCCCCCTTTGGCAATAAATGTCATCTTGAAGACATCCCCGGGCACTAATTCCCAGTGGATGTAAGCGGGTGTATTATCGCCCGTGTTCTTCCGCCGAATTGGGTCGGCCACAACAGATTTTCTCAGGTAGCCTTCTTCATATCCAGCCCTGACACCTTCTTCGATGGCTTCCCTCAGACTTCCCATATCACCGTCCTTCTTAAGAGCAACATCCTCTCCGATCTCCACGAAGAATACTGCCAGTCCGGTGTCCTGGCAGAGTCCCAATTTTTCAGATTTTGCGATCTGGGCATTCTGGAGAATCTGTTCCAATACAGCCTTGGCCACAGTGGATTCTTCCTGCTCCTTCATGTCTTCGATGACTTTCACCACATCGTCTTGGAGGACGAAGTTGGCTTCTTGGACGATGTACTTGATGTTGTCTCGGACTTCAACAAAACTTATGGTTTTCATATAAAACCTCCCGGTGAAAAAATGTATGAATTTTAATACGTATGGGCATGAACTGAATAGTTTAGAACTGAATCCAAAACCTGTCAAGTAAAAAGGGGACAGGCTACTTTTTCAGGGGAAATAAAAAAGTAGCCTGTCCCCTTTATTTTTAAATAAAATCATGCATGCTTTTCCAAACTGAGAAAATTCTCCGTCCCAATCGTCTATTAAGTCAGGAGGATAACATGAACGAATTTTACGGCTTTGAAAATCTTGAATGTTGGCGGCAGGCCAAGGACCTCGCAGTGGATATCTACAAGCTACAGGATGATGGCAATTTTAGCGACGATTACGGCCTCTTGAACGATCTCAGACAGTCGGCTATCTCTGTGGCATCCCTTATCGCAGGCGGTCGCGAAAGGGGAGGGGCGTCTGAATTCATCCGCTACCTATCCAATGCCAAATCCACGGCAGCCCTTCTACGGACACAGCTTATCATCTCGCGCGACATCGGTTATCTCGCCGAAGGAGATTACCTCGATTTTGATGACAAAATCAACCGCATTACGGCCATGGTTGGCGGCCTCATCAAAGCCATCCGCAACAAGAGCAGAGGTTCGGGATCTGGCTCAGGATCAGGAGTAAGTGCAGGCAAAAGCTCAGACCCACATGCAGGCTCGGGAAAAAGCACAAACACAGGCTCAAGCATAACCAAAACCAAAGACGATAAAGCAGGATCCAAAGGCACAAAACCAAACTCTAAAACCGGGGAGACAAAAACAGCCCTGCAGCCAGACATCTTTCCGTAGTCGCCATATTAAGATGCCATCCCAAGTTGGGAGAGCATCCCCGAATCCGTGATGAATGACGTCCGAGTGTCCCAAATGGTGATTTCGAAAACACTCTCAGTTTCCCCAGCGAGGAA
>CAZXJE010000122.1:8437-10198 GCA_964640835.1 uncultured Eubacteriales bacterium | reverse complement strand
TCCAGGTCCGAATAAGCCCGTTTGGTCGTGATGATGCTGATTTTTAACTCCAGCGACAGTTCCCTGATCGAGGGGAGTTTATCTCCTGGTTTGAGTGTTTCGCTTGCGATTGCGTCCTTGATCTGGTCTGTCACCTGCTTGTACATGGGATCAGGATTCAGGGGCGATAGGACTATAAACACGTGTAAACTCCTATATAAACGATGGGTTTCATTTTCCTCTTTGGGATTCTTTAGCCTTTACAGCGGCCTGCAGCAGGCCCCAAAAGATCGTAAGTATAATCGCTGTGGCAAAAAACCAGATAACCCATGGAAGTTCGTTCAGGGATTGGAGCCGAGCAGCATAATCGATATTCCGCCTGATCAACACAAATTCAATGAATAAAAATGGTCCCACCATAAAAACGATCACGACAAGAACGGAGATCTTCATGAAGGTGGTGTATCCCCACCGGTAGATCAAGATATACATTCCTCCTGCGAGAATAAGGCTCAAGTTTCCGCAGATCAGAAGGAATATACGGCCGAACGGAAACAGATAGGCTTCGGCCTCCATGAACGATACCAGGGCAAAACCGTAAACACTGAGGAAAGCGACCACAGCTATAACAACTGCAAATTTTGACGCCACAATATCACGGTCCTTGATTGGCAGGAGACTCATAAAGGCATAGCCGTTGTTTTTTTCCTCTGCCTTTTCTGAGGTCATGACCGATACAAGAACACAATACATCAGCATTTGTCCCAGAAAGATCAGGATATTTGTGTTGAGTGTTTTTCGGACAGTGAGCATATAGACTGAGAGGAGCCCCATAAGCGGAACGGACAGAAGGACGAACATAAAGACATTTTTTTTCATTAAAGTCCACATTTTAAGCTCCATTAAGCGTTTGCTTCTCCAGGGTTTTGATGGCCACACGCATCAAAAAGTAATAGAGAGCTAGGCAAACGAGTGTCACGATCACCCAGTTTAAACTAATGACTCGTTCGATGATCTCCTGACGACTGATGCCCAAGCGCCGCAGGAGGAAAATATTGATCGGGATGGGGGAGAGAACGATAAATAACCATAAGAAAATGACGTATTTTCCGACCTTATTATACCCGTAGCGGAAGATGCCCATGTAGAGTAGCGCAGTTAAAACGAGACAGATGTTTCCACTGATGATCAAAAAGGAACAGCTTGGTTTCCAGTAAGAAGGATCTGTGGAGATTTTTGCAAATGCGACACAGTGGAACCCAACGTAGACCAGAGAAGAAAGGAATACCAGCAAAAATTTCGAGACCACGATATCGGAGGCTTTAACGGGAAGCGTTCGGAGGAACGCATAACCGTTGCTCTTCTGTTCCAACTGTTCGTGAATATATATGGCACCCAGGACCACAAAGAACAGGTAGGGGGCCAGAGTGAACACAAAATTGAGGGTTAGAGGATTGGGTCCGGTGAGCCGGTCGTAGTTGAACAGGGGAAAAACCAATCCAACCGCTAGAAGAATGTAGAGTATAAAGATGAACGAGAATTTCTTCATGAGATAAATCATTTTCACTGTCCCTTGACGAGAGAGATGAGGATGTCGTCCAGGCCAACGTTTTCCACTTTGATTTCCCCGGTGGCCAAACCTTGTGATAGAGAATCTTTGATCTGGAAATAGTCCCTCGTGATTCCGGAACCTCCAAAGGCGTGATCTTCGACCTGTTCTAGATTTTTCAATATATTTTGATCTATGGCGCCCTTAGAATAATGGATCCTTTTCCAGTTGGC
>CAZXJE010000122.1:5160-8337 GCA_964640835.1 uncultured Eubacteriales bacterium | reverse complement strand
AGGGCGATGGCCAAAGACAGTTTTACTCTCATGCCTTTGGAGAATTTCCGGATCATTTTTTTCTTGGGGAGTTCGAATTTCTCGAGAAGTTTTTGGTATTGTTCCATATCCCAGTCGGTGAAAAAATGGGAGACGAATTTTCCCGTCCAGTTGGCACTCCGGTGTTCGTAGAAAAATTGATCTTCTCCCACATAGCCGACGCGATTTTTTATCTCTATGTCGTTGGCAACGTGGTCCAGGCCAAAAACCTCGATCTCTCCACCGTCGGATTTTAGCAGGTTCATGATAAGTTTTATGGTCGTGGTTTTTCCGGCGCCATTGGGGCCTATCAGCCCTGTGATGTACCCTTTGGGGATGTCCCAAGAAATATTATCCAGGACAAACTCTTCGTATTCCTTCCTCAATTTTCGAATTTTGAGTATGTTTTCCATCTCTAAACTCCTTTTTACTGTATTTGTGATGTCGGTTTTTTGCGATTTTTTGTCCATGTTCTGTCACTGTTCATTTCGAGCCCTCTCATGCCAAAAAGAGAAGCGCGAACACAAGCACGAGCACAACGATGAGCAAAACCTTAAATTTTACGAATCCTCTTTGCTTTTTCATCTTTTTACTCCTTTTCCGCGGAGGGAGGTGAAAATATCATCCGCGGAGATATTGTATCTGGCAGCCGCAAGGAGAATTTTTGTAAACTCAAAGCGGATCTCTACCAATTTTTCTTCCCGCAATTTGTCCATATTTATATTCGCTACAAAAGAGCCAAGGCCAGAGCGGGTGAGGATGTAGCCTTCATTTTCGAGGTCTGCATAGGCTTTTTTTATAGTGATCATACTGATCTTCAAATCCTTCGCCATTTCTCTGATCGACGGCAGTTTTGTCTCCGGTTTGAGTGTTTCGGAAGCGATCGCATCTTTAATTTGATCGGTCACTTGCTTGTACAACGGGTCCGGATTCTGCGGCGAGATCACGATGAACATTCCGTCTTTATCTCCTAGTGTGCATATAAGATATACACAGTATACAAGCTAGTCACACCACTGTCAAGCTTTTTTTAAATAAAAGGGGAAATAAAAGGGGACAGGCTACTTTTTATAGGGGTAATTAAAAAAGTAGCCTGTCCCCATTTTGAATATAAAAGGTGTGCTGTATACTTCGTTCATTCTTGATGAACGGATGCGTCTGTGTGTTTCTGGGGCCGAAATAACTTTCTGAATTCGCGCTTCAAATCTTCCAGGATTTGGTAACTGACAGGAACGAGTAACAGAGTGATAAATGTCGCGAAGATCACACCAAAGGCCAGAGATACAGCCATTGGGATCAGAAAACGTGCCTGCAAGCTTCGCTCTAGCAACAATGGTGTCAAGCCAGCAAAAGTTGTGATAGATGTCAGGATGATGGGGCGGAATCGCACCATTCCAGCTTCCCGAATGGCCTTTTGGATGTTCTCGCCTTTCTCTCGGAACCTGTTGATAAAATCCACCATCACAAGACTGTCGTTCACGACCACACCAGTTAGTGCCACAATGCCGAAGAAGGACAGGATTGTTAGGCTGATTCCTATGACTATGTGTCCCCATATGGCACCTACGATGCCAAAGGGAATGACTCCCATGACGAGCAGAGGCTGTCCATACGAGCGGAACGGGATGGCCAAAAGCGCATAGATCACCAAAAGTGCGAGTAAAAATCCGCTGCGCAAGCTGGCGAGTGCCTCGCGTTGATCCCTTTGTTCCCCTTCGAGAGAGTAGGAAACAGTGGGATAATTAGCGAGTAGAGTTGGCAGGATATTTTTGGTAATGTCTGCCAGAATCTCATTAGCATTGGCTTTCGTTTCATCCACTTCGGCTGTAATATTCAGAGTTCGTCTTCTGTCCGTTCGCTCGATGAAGGAATATCCGCGGCCGAGAGTTGCCCTGGCAGCCGCCGAAAAAGGGACAGCAACTCCACCAGCCGTGCGAATTCGCTTATTCTCGAGATTCGCCAGTGAACGGCGCTCCTCAACGGGATATCTGATCATGACTCGGATTTCATCCCGTCCGCGTTGGATGCGCTGCACTTCCTCTCCGTAGAAGGCCTGACGCACTTGTCTTCCGACATCAGAAAGCGTTAAACCTAAAGATTCAGCCACAGGAGTGATATCCAGCTTGATTTCTTGCTTCCCCTCTCTAAAGGAGTCGGCTACGTCATAAACTCCGGGGTAATCTTTGATTTTTTCTTTCAGTTTTTCTGCCGCTTCGCGCAAGGCGCCGTAATCAGCACTCGAGAGTTGTACATAAATCGGAGCTCCAGCTGTAAACAGCGAGCTGGAAAACGTGAGCTCCACGGCATCCGGGATCGGTCCCGTCAACTCCCGCCAGCGGTTGGCGATAACCGTGCTGCTGAGCTTTCTCTCTTCGGAGGGCGTGAGCTCGATATCGACTTCTCCAAGATGAGAGCCGGAGAAGGTGCTACTGGCTGGATTCGGTCCGCTGGCACGATTAAGGCTGGGCTGCTCTCCAATTGAGGCCAGAACATGACGCACGATAGGCCGTCCCAGGTCAAATTCGCCCTCAAGCTTGAGTGCCGATTTTTCCAAACGTTTAATGGATTCCTCCGTAATTTCGACAGGCGTTCCTAAGGGCATGGTCAACCGGACAACCACGTTGTCCGCATCTATTCGTGGAAAGAATACAAATTTGATCCATCCTCCACCCACCATACCAAGAGTCAAAATCAGAATAGCGATAAAACCAGCAAGTGTTATGTAGCGGTATTTCAGCCCGAATTCCAAACTGGGCTTGTAGGTTTTGTCGATAAATCGGTGAAATTGAGTATTGAATTTCGCTTGGAACCGAGTCCAAGATCCTCTCCATCCTGTTGGAGTTATGTTTTTTATTTTGAGATGAGAGAGATGGGACGGAAGAATAAAAAGTGATTCAAATAACGAAAACAGAAGAGTCAGAATAACGATTATGGGGATAAAGCGCATGATTTTTCCGATCCCTCCCTCGACCATGAGGAGAGGCCAGAATGCTGCCACAGAAGTGAGCACAGCAAAAATGACCGGAACTGCCACCCCTTTTAGTCCGTCTATGGCTGCTTGCACTCCAGTTTTGCCCTTTTCGTACTCGGTAAATATGCTTTCACCCACAATGATAGCGTCGTCGACAACGATGCCGATAACGAGAATAAAAGCGAACA
>CAZXJE010000122.1:0-5060 GCA_964640835.1 uncultured Eubacteriales bacterium | reverse complement strand
GTGGCGACTTGGATGGCATCCTCATCACCCACGCGGAAGACCTGGATAAGGGCGGAGGGATTGCCATCGAACCGGGCCGATTGGTCCGTTTCAGCAAATGCATCCACAACTTTCGACACATCTCCCACTAACACTCGGCTCCCGTCGGGCTGTGTCCGCAGGACGATATCTTCGAAATCCCGGCCAATATAAGCCAGCCCCTTCGTCCTGAGTAAAACCTCGCCGCCTTTTGTTTTGATGGATCCGCCGGGAAGATCAAGCGATGATCGGCGGATGGCCTGGGCCACTTCATCGAAAGTGAGGTCAAATCGGCGCAGGGCTTGTTCAGACACTTCGATGGAGATTTCATAAGGCCTGACATTGACAACTTCGGCTTGGGTGATCCCTGGTATTAGGAGAATCTCCTCGCGGATTTTATCGCTCAGAATCCGTAAAGTTTTTTCATCGGTGTTACCGGAAACAGCCATGTTGATCACTTGCCGCCGGTTCAGAAGCTCTTGGATAATAGGTTTTTCGGTCTCTTCGGGAAAAGTTTCGATCGCATCCACACGCGCCTTGACATCATCGAGGAGCTTTCGGACATCCGTCCCTGGCAATAGCTCGATGGTAACCGTTCCCAACCCTTCTAGTGCCCGAGAAGTGATACGTTTGATTCCTTCGAGGCTTTGGATCTCTTCTTCGATACGGACGCAGACCGCTTCCTCGACTTCTTCGGGAGCTGCGCCCAAGTAAGGAACGGTCACTGTGATCAAGTCAGAAGAAAATTCTGGAAAGACTTCTTGCTTGATTCCAGAGAAAGTTATAAGGCCACTGGCGATGATCAACACCATCAACAGGTTTGCAGCCACCGAATTTTTGGCAAACCAGCTGAGAAATGTGTTCATCGAAGGTTCTCCTTATCGGTGGCTTGAGATGATTTGCTTTGTTCTTCTAAAACGCGGACATGCATACCATCGACTACTGTTTCCATCGGGGACAGACAGAGGCTTTCGCCGTCTTCCAGTCCAGATTTTAAAACTACTGTTTCTGCATCAGACTTGAAAACATCGACGTCCCGGAAATGAAGACGATTTTCCCCGTCGATCACCAAAACACGATTCCTTCCACGCAGAGCTGAGCGCGGGACAACCGCAACGCCTTCGACATACCGCCCAACGATCTTTGCTTCTACGAACAGGCCGACGGCGAAAGGCGGGCGGCTGCCTTCTTTGGGCGGGCTATAGGGATTATTCACACGGGCAACAAGCGTAACCATGCGTGTCCTGGCATCGATTTCTCCCTCGATCCGGACGATTTTTCCTTCCCACGAATGCAGTTGGCCTGCATAATTGGCTTTCAGGATCACGTCGATATCGAGGTTTGATGGATCTTGGCCCCGATAGTCGATGCAACAGTCAAGGTAGGCCATCTGGTCATCGGGTACAGGAAGGCGCACTTCTGCATAATCAACGGCATAGATGGTAGCCAATGGGATGCCTGGGCCCACATATTCTCCAAGGTCCACATTTTTTGACCGGATCCTTCCATCAAATGGGGCCCTGATTCGGGTTCTTTCCAAATTTAATTCTGCCTGTTGGAGTGCAGCTTCGGCTGCTTCCAAAGCCGCTCTGGCCTGAGCGAGTTGTGGTTCTCGAAGGACGAGGGGATTGGGTTCTTCCCCTTCTCCTAATTTTTGCCATTCCTCGCGTGCAACGCTGGCT
This sequence comes from uncultured Eubacteriales bacterium, assembly GCA_964640835.1. Taxonomy (GTDB): domain Bacteria; phylum Acidobacteriota; class Aminicenantia; order Aminicenantales; family Aminicenantaceae; genus WTAW01. The sequence continues at coordinate 3,360 of CAZXJE010000122.1, read as the reverse complement.
TCTCCCTCTTCTTGGGTCAGCCGGAGTTTGGCCTGGGCGACTTCGGCTTTCAGACGAGAGATTGCAAACTCATAGTCGCGGGGATCAACCCTGATGAGCACATCATTTTTCGAGAAAAAACCTCCCCGTGCAAACGCAGGAGAGACCTTGATTACCTGTCCGGCGACTTGAGAAAAAAGCTCACTCTCGGTCCTGGGGCTCACTGTTCCCTGGGAGTTGACAGTAAGCTGGACGTCCTCAAGCTTGATGGTCAAAGAACGGACGAGAGGAGGAGGAAAAGTCACATCTTTCTTTTCGATTTTGGGCCGGGACCTGACAATGATGAATGCCCCAATAATCCCCAAAAATAGGATTACGAAAGGAAGAAATAATCTGATTTTTTTAGTCATTGGAAGAAAGCTCCTTTTTAGCGAATGTCTGAGAATGGGAAACATCCATAAAGTCGCCGCCCAAGGCCAGATAGAGCTCGACACGGTTATCGAGTCGTGCACGTTGAACACCGATGAGCTGGCTTTGAGAAAGAAATGCTCTCCGCTGCGCTTCCAATACCTCTATCAGGTCTGAAAGTCCACGGGCATATCGGTCATCTGCCAGATCTCGTGCTGCCAGAGATTGAACTACAGCTGTGCGTAACGCCGCCTCTCTTTCTGATAAGAATTCTTCTGCCGCAAGGGCGATCTCTACCTCAGAATAGGCATTGAGAACACTCGCCGCATACAGAGCGAGGGCTTCTGCCTCACGGGCTCTGGCCAGGTCGACACCCGCCCGCAATCGCCCCCCTTGGAAAATCGGCTGGAGCAGATTTCCCACTAGATTCCAGACGGAATAGTCTCCATTGAGGAGATTCTTGAATTCATCGGTGGATGTGCCTGTGGAACCAGTAAGGCTGATCCGAGGATAGAGGGCTCTCTGGGATTCGATGACTCGTGCATAGGAGGCAGCCAGCCGTTTCTCGGCTGCAACAAGATCGGGTCTTCGGCTGACGATATCTGCGGGTAAGCCAGCGGGCACATCCTCTTCGATCGATGGCAGTTTATCACTCAGTTCGATCTGTCCGGAAGGATATTGTCCGAGAAGAGTATCCAGCAGTTTTTTGACCTGTTGAAGTTGATTTTGCCACAAAAGTAACGTGGCCTCTGCGGTGGCCACGTTGGATTCGGAGAGCCGAACATCGAGCGATGGCCTTAAGCCAAGACGGTACCGACGGTGAACCTGATCGTTTGTGGTTGTATAATTTTTCACTGTCGCTTCGGACAATCTCACCTGTTCCATAATTTCGATGGCCGCAAACCAGGCTTTCACTGTCTGTCCGATAAAGGAAAGCGCATAACCGGAAAGGTCGGCTTCGGTTGCCTGGAAATCCGCCACAGCAGCGGATTTTGCAGCGCGAATACGACCCCAAAGGTCGATTTCCCAACTCACATTCAATGAAAGACCGAAGAGGTTCGAAGTGAAGCCCTGGACACCACCTCCATCACCGCCGAAGGGAAAACCGACAAAATTTCTTTTTTGACGGGAGGCGTTTAAATTAGCGCTCACCTGGGGGTATAGGTCTGCTCCCGCAATGCGAGCCAACGCTGCCGCCGCATCCAAGCGCGTTGCCGCAGCTTTGAGGTCGTAATTCTCCATCAGAACAACTTCGACCAGTTCATCCAGTCTTGGATCATTGAATCGAGTCCACCACTGGGAGATCTCGCCTTCGCCAGTCGTTTCTATCGATATCCAGTTTTGAGGGACGTTGAGGTCAAGATCCGGTGGTTTTTCGAGCTTGGGAACGCAAGAGATAACGATTGATAAAAAAGCCAGAAATAGTATATATTTTTTCATGATAATCCCATCCCTTAAATTTTGATTTTGCTCTGGATTATCTTATTCAATTTAGGAAATTTTAGCAATTTTTTTAGTTCTGAGGTATTGCACAAAGAGTGTTTTTTATGTGGCGAAGGCTTTAATTGTTTTGTAGTCATTTTAATGACAAAAACACATTTTTTTATTGAAACGCCTGACATTTTGTTCGCAAGATGCTATTTTACATAGACTAATAGAAATAGAAGGAGCATTTCATGAAAAGAAAGGGGATCTTTTTTCTGATAAGTGTTTTTGTTATAGGGGCGGTCTGCAGCACTCTCTTATCTCAGGAATACGAGGTTGAGGAACCATCGATAAGATCAGTTCTTGAAGAAAACTTAGCCCTATCAGCCCGCGCTGATCTGGAAGCCTTTGTCGATGGTGTGATGGCTGTCCATCTGCGGGATAGACACATTGCGGGTGCAACATTTTCTGTCGTCAAAGATGGCGAGATCTTCCTGGCCAAAGGTTATGGATATGCGGATGTGGAAAAGAAGATACCGGTAGACCCAGAGACCACGATGTTCCGGCCTGGCTCTGTCTCGAAGCTCATAACATGGACTGCAGTCATGCAGCTCGTGGAGGGAGGCAAGATCGACCTCAATGTGGATGTCAACACTTACCTCAAAGACTTCAAGATCCCTGAAACTTTCCCCGAGCCCATCACAATGAAACATCTGATGACACACACCCCTGGGTTTGAGGAAAAGGCAACAGGGATGGGTGCACGCACAGTCGAAGACCTGATCCCTATTGGGAAATTTCTAGTGGAATATATGCCGGCCAGAGTTCGTCCTCCGGGAATAATCACATCATATTCCAACTATGGGACGGCACTCGCAGGCTACATTGTGGAGGTCCTCTCCGGCTTACCCTTTGAATCCTATGTTGAAGAATATATTTTTAAACCTCTGGGAATGACCCACAGCACATTCCGCCAACCTCTCCCTGCCGACCTGGCTGATTTTATGTCTGTGGGGTACAAGTATGAGAGAGGAGTTTTTAAAGCTGAAGAGTTCGAACTTATCCATGGAATGACTCCTGCAGGCTCCTTGAGCGCATCCGGCACCGACATGGCCCGGTTCATGATCGCCCATCTTCAAAAGGGTCGATTCGGTGAGATCAGGATTCTCGAAGAAGAAACAACAAACCTCATGCACTCTCAGCTATTCTCACATGATCCCCATATCGTCGGCAATGCACACGGCTTCTGGGAGATGAGACACAACAATCTCTGTGCACTCGAACACGGGGGAGATACTTTCCTTTTCCATTCGTTTCTTGTTCTAATTCCTGAACACAATACAGGCATTTATGTCTCGTATAACAGTATCGGCGGTGGTGGACCAGCCCGCACTCAGCTTGTCGAGTCGATCCTCGACCGCTACTTTCCGGTAGAGATCCAAGCCGACCTCGAGCCTCCTTCAGATTTTAAAAAGCGAGCCAAAAAATTCACGGGAACTTATGTGGTAGCCAGAGCGAATATCTCAACTTATGAAAAAATAGCCAACC
>CAZXJE010000121.1:0-10277 GCA_964640835.1 uncultured Eubacteriales bacterium | reverse complement strand
GTAGAAAAGACACAAGAACTTGTCCCCACTGTGGACGATCTGTGGGAAACGACTTTATTTACTGTCCTTATTGCGGAAAAACCATCTAGCCTTAATTATTCATAAAAATTGTCGATACTTTTACAATTAAACCACTCGCATTAATTTACTCCATTCCTTCGGCTAACCAAACTGATAAATCCGTTTCCGATGCACTATCAATTTTTAATCGACATTTTTTACCCTACGGGCGAACCGAAGTCGCTACAAAGCCTTCGTTGTAGCCTACTCGCAGTAGTTCACTACAGCTTCGTAGGCCACTGCCTCGCCTTTGCAGCGATATCAGCTCGTAAATAATTCAGACTGACAAAATCAAGGTGAAAATATTTCCTATCCAACCAAAGTCCTTGACAAGTCTTGAGTCAGGTGAGAATATACAGTCTCTTAATTTCTTTGACAATTGAGTTCTTGGGTTTAAGGTGCAGGGAAGTCCGTGAGATGCGGACGCAGCCCCCGCTACTGTAATCGGGGACAACTTCCAGAAGACGCCACTGTTCTCCAAGAGAGGATGGGAAGGACTGGAAGAAGGATGATCCGAGAGTCAGGAAACCTCCCTTGAGCCCCAAGGCCCATCTTCGGGTGGAAGGTTGGGTGATTTTTTTTTGCTCGACACTGCTGACGAAAACAGTTTGAAACTGCGGGGGAAACACACAGGAGGAAACTCTATGTGCAAAAGAATTTGCAGCATTTTAATGATCGCAGCATTCTTGTGTTTCCATCTCTATTCGCAAGATTCTCAAGAAACGGAGGTCCGTCCTCAAGAAAAACAGGACTCTCTCCAGCATGAAGTCGTTGTCACGGCCAACCGTGTAGAGACATCCATAAAAGAGGTCGCAAGTTCGGTGACCATCATTACACGAGAACAGCTAGCAAAAACAGGAAAATCTAGGATTTTTGAAGCGCTCGAAGAAGCGCTCGGAATGTCATCAACGCAAAATGGGCCCCCAGGCTCTCAGGCCACCGTTTTCATCCGGGGCGCAAATGCCGAACACACTCTGGTCATGATCGACGGCACCGAAGTCAATGATCCCATAACACCAACCCGCTCCTTTGATATGAGCCTTCTCCTTGTGGAGAACATCGACCGCATTGAAATCCTACGCGGCCCGCAGAGCACGTTGTTCGGCTCGGATGCCATGGGGGGAGTCATCAACATCATCACACGGCAAAATACAGGCAAGCCAAAATTCTCGCTCTCCGGATTTGGCGGTTCCTACGGCACTTATTCGGGGATCGCAGAGGTTAGCGGCAGCACAGCCACTCTCCGGTATTCAGCTTCAGCTTCTCTCTTCGATACGGATGGTTTTTCTGCAGCCAGCACAAACTATGAGGGGAACAAAGAAGTTGACGGGCATCGGAATCTTTCTCTCTCTGGAAGGATCGGATTTGACCTTGCAGCAAACTTGAGCCTTGATTTTTCTGTCCGGCGCATCGACACAGAGACAGATTTGGATAACGCGGGTGGGGACTTTGGCGACGACCCGAACCATGTCCAACGGTACGACTCTCTGTTTTTTATGGGTCAGGCTCGAGGCCTTTTCCTCAGGAATCGATGGCAGCAAACTCTGAAAGTATCGGTCGTGGACTATAACCGGACATCTAGCAATCCTGTCGATGAGTACAATCCTTTTTTATCCGAAGAGTCAGAATTTAAAAGTAAACTCTGGAAGCTTGACTGGCAGAATTCCCTCTTCCTCCACGAAAGCAACACTTTGACCTTTGGTTTGGAACATCAACAAGAACAGGGAGAATCTTGGTACCGGTCAGAGAGCATGTTCGGACCTTATGAAAGTGTGTTCCCCCGTCAAAAAGCACACAACACTGGCCTTTATGTTCAGGATCAGCTTAGGATTGATGAGCAATTTTTCTTGACAGCGGGCATACGGTATGACAACCACAGTCAGGCAGAATCATCCACAACATACCGGATCGCTCCAGCTTATATTATCGATCACACAGGAACAAAGATAAAGGGCACATGGGGCACAGGATTTAAGGCCCCTTCTCTCTACCAGCTCTATGCTCCTGCTACTCTCTATGGACCGGCAGGCAATGAAAATCTCAGGCCGGAGAAATCGGCAGGTTGGGATCTGGGTCTGGAACAAAACTTTTTGGACAATACTCTTTTGCTCGGATTCACTTATTTCTCCAACGCTTTTGAGGACCTCATCGATTATGATTTTACTCAGGGTTACATCAACATCAGCAAAGCTCACACGCGAGGCGTGGAAGCGATGGTATCTGCGCGCCCCCACCCCAGTCTTTCATTCTTATCCACTTACACCCGAACTGAGGCAAAAAACACAGAGACAGATGAATATCTCCTGAGGCGCCCTAAGGATAAGTTCACAGCCAGGTTGGATTGGAGATTCGTGGCCAGGGCAAATATACACCTTTCCCTGATCTATGTCGGAGAGAGAGAGGACCTCTACTGGTTGGATTGGACACCAACACCTGTAACTCTGGATAGCTATACATTGCTCAACGCCGCCGGATTTTATGAGGTATTCAAGTCAATTGAACTGTTCCTTCGACTCGACAATATTCTCAACTCTGACTATGAAACGATCAAGGGCTTCGGGACAGCGGGACTCTCCATCTATGGAGGAATAAAGGCCAATTTTTAATATCCTCTTTTTGAGGAAATCCATCAACTTGTGCAGCACTCAATGGAAGCATCTCCAAATCCGTGATCCTATGAACATAAATTGCGTTATTGAGTGTCCCAATCGTGTGGTGGAGAAAACCGTGAGAAGGGCTCTAGGCGGGCATGGTGCATCTCCTGTAGGAGATGTGAGGGAAGCCCCCACGACCGAGCGAAGTTTCCTCGCTGGGGAAACTGAGAGTGTTTTCGCAATCACCGATTGGGAGACTCGGATATCATTCATCAGGGATTTGGAAATGCTAACCACTCAATTTGACATTTCAACCAATGTTCTGTATCTTAATATTTAATAGGGAAAGATGATAAATAAGCAGTTTAAATGCCTCAATCTTATCTTTCTCTTTACTTTCCTTGTTGTTACACTATTCATCAACTTTGTCCATACTGAACACAGCCTCACATCCCAGGAGGACTGCCCTGCTTGTCACTTCCTGAACTCCACCTTCACCACCTGCCAGATCAATTTTTTCCACCTGCCACCTCCTTCCATCTCAGGAGTTTTAAACGATTTCTATTTCTCCAATTATACATACATCGTATCAACCTCTCCCTCCTCACGGTCTCCTCCCGAAGTTTAATATTTCCATCTCTCTGGTCACGTCTTATTTTTTACCCAAGACTGTTCAGCAGCAAAAGACCGGTCAGAGATAATCCGAACGAACTTCAGGAGGAAAAAGTGAAAAATAGATTATCAACATTATTCATTGTTATTTTAAGTCTTGTTTTTGTCATACATCTCAAGGCTCAAGAATCCGGAACAACATATTCAGAAATACAAACGGGAAACGTCAAGTTTTTGAAACTTTCCGGAATCGTCAAAAGTTATGAAGGCGACCCCATAAAAGGCGCGGTTATTTTGATGCCGGAAATCGGCAAATCATCAGAATCCGATGGAACGGGAGCCTTTGAATTCCTTGCGATTCCACCGGGGAAATATCATCTCGAGGTATTTGCGGATGGATACATGGACTTCGTTTCAGATGTGTTCATCATCGAAGAGAGTAATAAAACATTCAAAATTACTCTCTTGAAAAAAATTTCCGAAGAAATCGTCGTCACAGCCACCCGCACAAAAAAGCTTTATGCGGAAGTCCCGGTAAGAACCGAAGTGATCACGGCCAGGGATATCAAGCAAATGCAGGCCTCCCAACTGGCGGAATCTCTTGCGCTCACCACTGGCGTCAGAGTCGAGTGCAACTGTCAGAACTGCAATTTCACCCAGGTCCGTATTAACGGCATGGAGGGAAAGTACTCCCAGATCCTCATCGATAACTCTCCAATCTTTAGCTCTATGATCGGCGTTTACGGTCTGGAGCAAATCCCTGCTGAAATGTTGAACAGGATCGAAGTCGTTAAAGGAGGTGGCTCGGCTCTTTACGGCGGTAATGCCGTTGCTGGAGTGATCAATGTTTTGACTAAGGAGCCGATAGAAAACGGCACCTGGCTCAAACTGAATCAGGAATTCACATCGGGCGAACCTTCAACGAATTTCGGTTTCCGGAGCAGCCTTGTGAGCAAAGATCAAAACTCAAAAGCGTTCCTCTTTGCCAACTACAAAAACCGACAACCTGTGGATATCGATGGGGATGACATATCTGAAATCGGGAAAATCAGAAGCACAAGCTTCGGAGTGAACTTCTTCAGAACCTTCTCCGAAATCAACGGCAAGCTCAAACTGAGTTTTTTCAGAATCACAGAAGATCGACGGGGTGGAAACAAATTCGACTTGCCCCCCCATGAGGCCGATATCGCCGAATCCATAGATTCGGATCTCAACGGCCTCTCTGCAGATTGGAATCATTATATCACCCGAAGACTCTATTACAACTTTTCCGCGTCCTATGTGGATGCCAACAGAAAATCCTATTACGGTTCCGGACAGGATCCCAACGCTTACGGAACGACAAAAAATCCAGTCTTGTTCTTGAACGGGCAGATGAATTACCAGGCCGGTGGCCAAGTCATATCGACCGGGTTGCAATACAAAGGAGAAAAAATTAAGGACGAAGCGCTCGGATATGGAAGGGTGATCAACGATTACTACAGAGAACTGGGTTTTTTCCTTCAGGACGACATCAAGTTTAACAAGACCTTTTCTCTCCTGGCAGGCTTAAGATTCAGCAAGCATTCTCTGATCGAAAAATACATCTTCAATCCCAGGATAAGTCTCCTTGTCAACCTTGTGAAAGACCTGAGCTGGAGGACTTCTTTCTCTACAGGATTCAGAGCTCCTCAAGTCTTTGACGAGGACCTCCACATCACGCAGGTCGGGGGCGAGGGTACGGTTATAGAAAACTCTCCTGACCTCAAAGAAGAATCCTCTTACAGCCTAAGTACCGGTCTCGACTATGGAAGGGAGTTCGGAAATAACGCTCTGCAACTGAGCATCGAGGGCTTCTATACGCCTCTTGAAGATACCTTTGTTCTACAAAAAAAAGAGTTTGATCCCAGAGAAAATGCGCTGGTTTTTGAAAGGATCAATGGGTCGAATGCTAGAGTTTATGGAGTCTCCGTTGATCTTGGCTACAGACTCGGGTTAGCTTTTTCTCTGAAGACCGGCTGGACATTTCAGCGCAGTCATCTTGATGAGCCAGAGCCAGATTTCGGTTCCAATGAATTTTTCCGGACACCTGACTCCTATGGATATGTAAGTCTGAACTATGAAAATGAAAGAATAGTTAACGTGGATGTTTCTCTTGAATACACAGGAAGCATGAAAGTTCCCCATTATGCCGGTTACATCGAAGGAGACAGGCTTAAAACCACCGAAACTTTTTGGGTCCTCAATGCAAAACTCACAAGGGACATTGCTCTAACCCAAAATAATAAATTAAGCCTCTTTGTGGGCATCTTCAACATCCTTGACTCTTACCAGAAGGACCTGGATCAAGGAATATTCAGGGATGCCGGTTATGTCTACGGTCCCACAAAACCACGGTCATACTATGCAGGATTTGAATTCTCATTCTAAAGGAAAACCAGGTAAAAACGAGGGGCGTGATCCCAAGACGAGTTTCACTGATATTGGAGTTGATTCTTCAATGTACCAGTATTTTCACATCCGTGCCAGTAATCACAATTCACCGGAATCGCATAAATAGTCTCAATGATTGAAGCGCCCTGCCGCCTCTTACCAAATCTCCTGGGATGGTGTATTATAGTGTCTTTTATTGGGTTCTGAAACATGCGCCTTAAACGGATTTTGAAAGGTTTTCTAGTTTTTCTGCTCTGTATCCAATCGAATTTGACCGATCTCTGGTCTTTCTCGCCTTCTGTGTTTTCCTGCTCGGCTATAGACAATTTTGCCCAGGACATGATTGACCCTTTAAAAATATTAAAAAATTATTTTACCAACAACGGCTACAAGACGGGGACAATCAAAATCCCGGAACTGGGCGTACTTGTAGAGCTCAAAAATAACCAGTTTTATCGAAAAGAAGACGGTGTGAAGGATGTTTACTCCCGGATAAATGAAATCCGAACCCAATTCGGACTTCAAGGGCCCCATTCTGATGATTCCAATGGGAACGGCTGGTGTGGTGTGTTGCGTGCTCATTGCTGCGAACATAAGGCGTTTGCCTACGTTGTTTTGGTAAAAACAGACTTGAACAACGCCAGCCGGATTTACACGACAGGCCACGAAAACGGACATTTTTTGTGGTACACGAACAGTCAAGAATTGATCTATAAAAAATTCACAAATCCGGAATTTGTAAAATCCCGCGTTCAGACGAACGGAGATTTCGCCGTTCTGTGCGGATGGATAGCCCTGAAGACGGATGATTATTCTCTGGATGAATGTTTCATAATAAATAGCAGAGATAAAGCACAGGAAAAAAACATTGAACGGATAAAACATCTTGTCAGAGAATATTTTCCCGATAAAAACAAAGTCCCCGAGATTCCTAATAAGAATAAAGACGGAATTTAGAGCTAACCTCCAACATTCCAATCTTTTCCAAGCAACTCATCACTCAAGCATAACCAGCTAGTTTGGGGATATCTTTGGAGTTGACTTTATCCGGTTGCTTCTCCTATAGTAATGGGAAGAGCAAATATGAACATTACAGTCAGGAAGAACTTTTATCTTGTCTTTCTCTTTATTTTTTTCACAGCCTCCCTCTCCATTCACTTTTCTCATACAGAAAAATACATTAATTCCACTGACACCTGTGCAGCATGCCATTTTCAGAATTCCCCACTTCTCACAAGTCAGATAAATTTTTTCTGTCTTCCCCCGTTTTTTTTATTGGGAGTGTTGAGGATTATTAAATCCTGCCAGTACAACTATCTCAGTTATATAGATTCTGCCTCCCGCTCTCCTCCACAAGTCTAAACCATCCCCTCCCTAACCAAATTTTTATCCTTTTTTCAACGATTTAGACAACTGAGAGGAGGTCAAATGAAGAGACGAATATTACCAGTTTTGATATCTGTTTTCCTCGGAATGAGTTGCATCTGGAGTCAGTCCTCAGAAAACGATGTCTTCACTCTAGAGCAGTGCGTATCTACTGCCCTTGAGCAAAATCCTCTTATCCTATCTTCACTCCAACAGTACCAGGCATCTCTAGCCCGGATCTACCAGGCCAAAGCTTTTGCACAGCCATCTTTAAACTATGATTCGGACCTTCAACCCAGTTTTTTCAATTTTAAGAATGCAGGAGAAACATACTTGGGTGTGAGTCAGCCTTTCGAGTTCCCGGGCAAACAATCGGTGCGCGGAAAAATCGCCTCTAAAGAATCGGAGGAACTCCTGGCGGAAATCGACCTCTTGAAACTGGATTTGACTTTTTTGGTGAAAAGGGCATTTTACGGTCTTCTTCTTACTCAAGAAAAACTGACATATACTCAGCGGAACCAGGAGCTCGCCCAAGATTTCCTCGACAAAGCAGAGCTCAAACATGAAGCCGGCGATGTAGCACAGGTAGAAGTATTAAGAGCCAAGGTTGAGGCAGCGACGGCTGCAAACGAAGTGCGGGCCGCTGCCAATGATGTCAGGTTAGCCAGAGCTACGTTAAATTATCTCCTTTCCCGAAAAAAGTATACGCCCATCGAGATTGCCGGAAATCTGAAGCGAGATCCCATTAAACTGGAGTTCGACTCTCTTCTTGACAGAGCTCTCATCACACGTCCTGAGATGAAAAGAATCGGGCTTTCCTTGGAAAGAGAACACCTCCAGAAAAAATCGGCCACCATGAGCTATCTGCCAGATCTCGAGCTGGGGGTCAACCGGCACCGTGTTGAGGGAGAAGGTTCCTGGTGGGATGTGACGCTATCCATGCCCATCCCTCTTTTTTTCTGGCAGCCCAAAAAGGGCGAGATAGCCGAAGCCGAAGCCAACATCCTTGCCATCCAGAAAGAGGCGGACCACATCAAAAACACCATCAATCTTGAGGTGGAAGAGGCCTATATGAACGCAATCACAGCTGAAAACCAGATTCAGCTTTACGAGATAGAAATTCTCAGCCAAGCAGAAGAGGTCTACAACATGTTTCTCTTCAGCTATCAAGAAGGAGAGATCGGCAGTATTGAGCTTATCGCTGCGCGGAGGACACTTCTAGAATCCGCACAGTCTTATGCTGATGCTCTTTTTAATTATGAGGCCGCTCTGGCCGCTTTAGAGAGGTCCATAGGACAGACCTTGGAAGGAGAATACCAATGATCAAAAAATATAATTTTCGATTTTTGTATCTGATCCTTATTCTTTCTCTTACGGGCATTGGGCTCACCTGTGGAAAACACAGAGAGACAGACAAACACGAAGAGACAGAAATCGCCCAAAATGAATCCGGTGCCAAGAGAAATCTCACACAGCCTCCAGGCCAACAGAGACTTGGCAAAAGAGGCCAACAAGCGGTTGGAAGAGGGGTGGGCGGCAGAGGACGAGGAAGTGGAGGAAGGAACTGGGGGCCATCTGATGTGATCGAGCTGACCGATGATGAGATAGGTGCCATAGAGGTTGAAACTGTCAAAGCAGCCTTTATGCCACTGAAATCCAAACTTGTAGCTATGGGAAAAGTTCTGGAACATCCCTACAGAAAGGCAATTGTCAGCTACCCCTTTCCTGCCAGAATCGCCCAGAACCACGTTCGCATAGGAGACTGGGTAAAGAAGGGGCAAAAGCTCGTTACACTCCAAAGTGAAGAAGTAGGAAATGCCAAATCCGATTTTTACAAAGCACAGGCGGATTTTGAATTGGCCAAAGTCAATTATGAAAGACAAAAAAGGCTTTTTGACCGCGGCGTAGGCGCACAGAAGGATTATTTGTCTGTAGAATCGGATTTCAAAATTGCAGAAGCTAACCTCAACGCAACGGAGAAAAAGCTTCATGTCCTGGGTTTCAGTGAAGAAGAAGTCAGGGTTATTGCCGAAACCCACCAGATAAATCCCGTTATTGCTCTCTATGCACCTATCGGCGGAAAAATCACAATCAACAATGCCATCCTCGGTGCCATGATCGACCAACAAACGGAAATCCTGACCGTCATGGATCCGACCATTCTCTGCATCGATGCTGAAATATATGAAAAGGATATCGCTAAAATAAGAGACAAACAACAAGTGGAAGTCAGTGTTCCCGCCTACCCTGGGGACCATTTTAACGCAGAAATCAGTTTTATCGGTGATGTCCTGAACGAAGAGACAAGAACGATAACCGTACGCTCAGAAGTCAACAATGCAGACTACAGACTCAAGCCCGGGATGTTTGCTGATATACGCATTCCCCTGAACCATCAGACTGAAGCTCTTGTTCTCCCCAAAGAGGCAATCCTCGATGATGGAGATGACAAAATTGTCTTCATCACAAAAGCCGGCAAATACTATCCCCAAATCGTCGAAGTGGGAGCGAGTGAAGATACTCTCGTCGAAATTCTCAGAGGTATTCAAGAAGGAGACGAGATCGTAACCAAAGGCAATTTCCAGCTCAAATCCAAGCTCTATGACGAGATTTTAAAGAAAGGGCATGTCCATTAGTCTGCCGGGGTGGACACTTGCAGTGAGTTTTTTCTGACAACACAACTGGAGAAGCCACAATGATAGATAAACTGATTGATTATGCGTTAAAACACAGATTGCTGACAATTCTGTTGGTCCTTCTTGTTTCCATATGGGGAGTCATCGTTTACACACAAATGCCCAAGGATATATATCCTGAGCTGAACGCTCCCCTTGTCAACATCATCACTGAAAATCCAGGGATGGCCGCAGAAGATGTGGAAAGGCTTATCACTTTTCCCCTCGAAAGCCTCCTCAACGGCGCGCCGCACGTGACCCGGGTCAGGTCGGAGTCAGCCACGGGAGATTCCGTCGTCACTGTGGAATTCGATTGGGGCATGGATATCTACCTGGCCCGTCAAATCGTCTCCAGCAAACTGGAGCTGATCTCTGGCCGGCTTCCCATCGGGACAACACCGCCGATCCTTGGCCCAGTATCCTCCAGGATGGGCGAAATTTTCGAATTTGCGGTCACAGGTGAAGAGATCGATCCCATGGAACTCCGCTCTATAGCAGACTGGACTATTCGCTATAGGCTTCAGGGAGTCGAAGGAGTATCTTTTGTCATCAACCTCGG
>CAZXJE010000120.1:0-10391 GCA_964640835.1 uncultured Eubacteriales bacterium | reverse complement strand
GCCCACTCGCGGTAGTTCACTACAGCTTCGTGGGCCACTGCCTCGCCTTTGCAGCGACCTCAGCTCGTGAATAATTCAGTTTAGCCAGAAGTTTAGATAGGGGGAGGTATAGAGATTTTGTCTAAGTCTAGGATGATACCGTTAAATTCCCAGTCCCAGCCTTTCCGCCAGTGCGGCTGGAAGGTCGGCCTCAAGGATCTTTTTCTGGGCCTCTCCGATGTTGTATTCGATTCGGTAGAAATTGATCTTCTTTTGTTTGCTGTCGTAGATAGCACAGGAAGCTCGGGTGTTCCTATCCCGCGGCTGTCCCACTGACCCGGGATTTATCAAATATCTGATGTCCTTTTCGATCTTGATCTCGCTCGAGTTTCCGGTTATGAAGGTTCCCTCGACGAAATGATCTTTTTCTGTGTAAAGGAAGGGAAAATGAGTATGCCCAAAGAAGCATATCTGTGTTTTGATATGGAGGAAGGCCTCTGCGGCATCGAATTCACCGAAGATGTAGTGATCTTCATCAAAAGGAGCTCCGTGACAGATGGCAATATCCTTGTTAACGATTTGAGGGCCTTGTTTGAGGCGTTTGAGGTAGTTCAGGTTGCTCTTCTTGAGATTCTTCTGGGTCCAGTGTATGGCAGAAGCGGCAATGGGATTGAATGTCTTGACATTGTCGATCTCACAGACAGCTTTGTCGTGGTTTCCCCTGATGATGGAGAGCGGTTTGAGGAGCTGTATCTTTTGGATAATTTCGTTCGGTGAAGCGCCGTATCCGACCATATCCCCGAGAAACAGGAAGTGATCGATCTTTCGTCGGTGCGCAAATTTTAAAACTGCAAGAAAGGCTTCTAAGTTACCGTGAATGTCTGTGAATATGAAATACTTCATTTTATCTCAGCAAGTCCTTTTTAATTTTTTGTACATCCCGTAGGCTCCGTATGAGCTTCTCACGAGTGGGCCTGACTCCACCCCAGAAAAACCGCATTCCAGTGCGATATTTTTAAACTCTGCAAATTCTTCAGGAGTGTAATATTTTCTTGTGGGGGCGTTCAATCTTGTGGGTTGGAGGTATTGTCCGATGGTTAAAAGGTCGCAAGAAACGGCTTTCAAGTCGGCAAGTGCCTGAAAGATGTCATGTTTTTTTTCACCCAAGCCGATCATGAGGCCTGATTTTGTTGTGGCTCCCATGGCTTTAGCCTTTTCCAGGATTTTTAGCGAACGCCTGTAATTCAGGACGGGGCGATTGATCAAGGGATAGATAGTTTCCGGGGCCTCGATGTTGTGGTTGACAACATCCGGGGTGGCGGTGATGACAGTTTGTAAGGCCTTTTCGTTGCCGTTGAAATCAGGGATAAGCAGTTCCACTCGGATGCCAGGGTTCTGTTGCTTGACGGCTCTTATAGTGGATACGAATCGGGAGGCGCCACCGTCGGGAAGGTCATCACGCGTGACAGAAGTAATAACGACATAGCGAAGATTCATTTTTGAGATGACTTCGGCGACTCTTTTGGGCTCTCCTTTTGAAGGCGGCGACGGCTCGCCCTTTGTAACAGCACAAAAAGCACATGCTCTTGTACAAGTGTCCCCCAAGATGAGGAACGTGGCTGTTTTGTGGGCCCAGCATTCTGAGACGTTAGGACATTTGGCACTCTGACAGATGGTGCGTAGATCGTACTCTTTCAGGATCTTGGACACATAGAAGTAGTTCTTGTGAGTGGGGAGTTTGACCTTGAGCCAGGGTGGTTTTTTAGTTGTTTGGATTGAGGAAACCGCCATCCTTCCTGCTCGGAAATATACTCCACTCTATAGAGCGGGATAAAAGTTAGTTTTAATCGGGGAGGAGAGGAGTTATCAATAGTATTCGAATTCTCGCTCTCTTCTCAGACGTCGCCGCATGCGTTTGCGGGCTTGAGCATCCTTCATCCGTCTACGTTCGCCGGGCTTGTAGTAGACAGAGTGCTTCTTGATCTCTTTGATGATCGCTTCTTGTTGGACTTTTCTCTTAAATCTCCGCAGTGCGCCTTCGATAGATTCACCTTCATCAATAACGATAAACGCCAATAACATTCACCTCCTCGGGATTTGGTAACTGACTTATAGCGGATTCAGCCCCACTTGTCAAGCCTCTTTCAAAAAGGGTGCTGTCCTCTTTTTGTAGGGTCCGTTCCCCGACCGGACCGTTTGGGAAACGGTCCCTACATCTCACAGAAAAGGCGACAGCCCCCCCTTTTATTAAATCCTTTGGAATTGTTTCTAAACTTGATATCTTCACGTTTTGAATATATATTTTTATTGCTTTAAATTTAGAAGAGGGCTAAAATTCTTTTGTCAAAATAGACATTAACACCGACTTTATATAAGGGAGACATAAAAGGAGCCTTAGGGATGAGCGAAAAAAGGAAGGAAAAAAGAGTCGAAGAGGAAATTAAGGTTGCAATTAAGCTTCTCCCCGAAGACAAGTACCAGCACGACAAAAATATCGTATATGCTCTGACAAAGGATATCTCTTCTGGCGGTGTAAAAATTGTAACAGATAAAATGTTGCCGATCGATACAATGTTGAAGCTTGAGCTGACCCTAGCGAAAATGCGGAAATTGGTCGAAGCGACTGCCAAGGTCAGATGGGTGAGCCGGCTCTATGATGACGATGTGTTCGAAATGGGGTTGGAATTTGTCGATACTCCTGCAGAAAGTGTGATGCTCTTGCTGGAATACATCTATGGCTTAGAAGAGGAAGCTCAGTCGAAGGAATAGGGGACAGGCTACTTTTTTAATTACCTCTGTAAAAAGTAGCCTGTCCCCTATTTTTTCTTTTTTAGTTGAGGTAGATTTTGTCTTTATCCCATTTTGCGGGATCGTGGAAGTAAAAACCGACACCATTCGCCACAACATCCGTATACCTGGGTACGTTCTTTATTACGATGGCTCTTTCCGCATTCTTTCGCGAGTACTGGGTGGCTATCTCCTGGATGATCGAACAGTGCTGGCCCACTCGCTTTTCCATCGGCCACCCTGTCTCGTCATAAGGGACAAAAAGCTTCTGTTGTTTGGCCAAACTGAGCAGAAAGGGATCTTTGCCGTCGAGGAGAAGCTTCTCGGTTTTTGGGCCTGTGGGCTGGTCGAGGAATGGGATCGGCGCTTCCAACAGAAAAGGAAGTGTATCCGAATAATCTCCGATCTCTCGATGCGAGAGCCCCCTGAATCCCTGCGGCGAGGGCTCCACGTGGTTGTCGAACCCTTCCCTCGCCTTCACTACCAGAGTTGCCATAGTTGCGATCCTTACAGATTGTTCCGGCGCCACGATGCAGTTGGTTACGGGAAACATGGTCTCAGCCCCATGGACATCCAGAGCCAAATCCACCTTTTCGTTCCTCATAATCTCCATAGCCGCAAAAGTCACTTTCTCCATCAATGCCCCATTAGGGCGTCCCGGCCATGTCCTGTTGGTGTTTCTGATGTCCAGAAAAGACAGCAGCTGTTTATCAGGATAGTGGATGTAGACATCCGGGTCCGGCCACTGCTCGAGAGGAGTTGCATCACGATTTCCCATCCTGAACTTTTTGGCACCCCATTCGGTCGGGATCTTAAAATAGAGAGGATAACCATCACCCGGACGTGTGCCCCGGCTCCCGCTGTTGTTGAACTGGGGAATTATAATAAGCGTTCCCTTTTCGATCACAGCATTTTCTAAGAAAATGAGCGCTGTCAACATTGCTGCTGGCTCGTTGGAATGAGTGTTGGCTATCATGAGAATCTTCCCGCCTTCTTCTTTGCCTTCGAGCCAGAACACATGGGTGTCGGCGATCGTGCCCTCAAGGCCCTCACAGTACTTACTCAGCTTTTCGACTCTCGTAACTCCAGGCCCCGCCAGGTGCTCTAGCTGGTAATGGCGGTGCCCGTAAAATTGAACACCCGATTGGATCATGATGGCGGTAAATAAAATGATCAATATGATTTTAATTGTCCATATGCGTGACATCTTATCTTCTCCTATTTGACTCTCAAAAGCCGCAGAACAAGTGGAACCAGGATCACAAGATACAGGATCATGTCATCAACGCTCTTCTTTTCTATGATAAAGTTCCAGATCAGCATGCCCACAATGTAGGCTGTGATCACGTAGTAGATGATCATGATTATAGGCATATCAAACTCCTTTTACGTTTCACGTTTTATGTTTTGCGTTTAACTTTTCACATTTACAGCTCTTATTTCAGAGTTACATACTCCACCTAACAAGAAACGCAAGCTTCGAGCTATAGATCACCATGAGGATTCCCACGGCCGTGATGACGATCCAAGGCAGCCAGGTGCTTTTCAGGAAAGACCAGTAGGAGCCTTTGTAGTCTGAGACCATCACACTCAACCTGCCGATCAGGGCTGTGGGCGGAAGTCCATCTCCCAGGGGCCAGAGGAATGTCAAGCCGGCGATAGCGACCGTCGCATGAAGCCCGATCGAATCAAAATACCAGATCAAAGGAATACCCAAGATCGCAGCCGCTCCGTAGGTCAGAACACCTTCCGAGATCGGAATGATAAAGATGAGTGAGATGTAAAGCAGAATGAGCGGTATGCTGATTACGGTGTAGGATAATAATCCCCGCACACCCGTGGCCGTCATGATCTGCTGGAGCGATCCCACAACGGCGATAGTTGCCAGCAGCGGGAGTAGCCGTTTGACCGTATTCCTTGAAAGAACTAGGATATTGATCTTTTTAGGGCTCACCAGTAAAGCCACCAGTGCGGCGATCACAAACTGCAGAGGCAATCCAAGAATGGGCATATCAAAGGGCCAAATCCTGTAGGCTACCACGAGACCGAAGAAGACCAAAAATGGCAGAAATACACGCCACCATGTCATTTTTTCCGGCACTTCGGGCATGTCCTCCAGGGCCTTCTGCTTATCCATGGTGCCTTCCTTTTTCCATCCCAGAGTGAGCATCGTGAAAATTCCCAGAAGAAGGACGGGGATGCCGAGAGGAAACTCAAAACCAACGTAGGGGATGGCTGTTCCGGCACAGAGGATCATGGCCCAGATGTTGACAGGCGGTGCGGCTGCACTCAAGCCCGCAACAATAAAGAGGATGGCCGCCACTTTTTTCTTGGATATCCCTAAGTATCCCAAGGCCAGTGCAGTTGGTGCCCCAACAACGAGCAAAGACACACTCCCGGCTCCTGTCAATGCGCCTGGGATCAGGATGATTATCATTAAAAGGAAAAGCGCAATGATCCGCAAGTTGTAAAAGTATTTGATCGTGGCTCTCACCACATAATTCACCCCGCCCGATTCTGAAACGATCGCCATAAAAATGGTGGCTGTGGTGAAGACGAGAATGACGTCCAGATAGGTGAAGCTGCCCTCGATCATATGTCGGGCCAGTGTGCCGATAGGGGGAGTGTTTAAGAATGCCCCTGCCAGGCCTCCTACAACAGCCGATGCGAGCATACTGAGCTCGACAGAGAGTTTTTTCCACTTGGAGATGGCATAAACCACCACCATAATCGCCAGTATAATTCCGATCTGTTGCTCCATGTTATTTCTCCGTTGCTAAATAGATCTCCCTCTCAAAACAGTGACGTGACGCTTGACTCCCTCATTATTTATGAATAATTCAGGTTAATTATTCGAACATCTGTTTCATGATATCCACAACACCAAGAGCATACTCTACTTCGGTCAGAGGGATATTCTTGTTTTTGGCAATTGTCGTGAAGCGCCCATCCTTGTTGCTGTCTTTGGCTACGATAAGGTAATCAGCAAAAGGGGCGACCGCATCGATCATTTTTTCGTTGTCCCCTCCAGGAGCGCCTCTTTTTGAGACGCCTCCAATATGTACAGCGACGATGAAAATATTGTTCTGTTTGCAGTGGTCGATAACTTCTGCTAGTCTCTTCTCTTCGTCTTCGATGGTGAGACCCGAAGCTCCCATCCCCTTCAGGCTGGCTCCGATCGCGAACATGATCGTCTTGTACGGCGTGCCATTCGGGTATTTTTCCAAGTCGGTATGGATCTCCACATGGAAACCTGTATCGGCCGATTCTCTTCCTCCCATGCCTACACCATCACTAAGCATTTCTGCAGTCGGCACGTCACAATAGTCATAGCTAATCCCGGCTTCCTCGGTGATGATGTTCAGCGTTTCCACATCTGTGCTCTGACCGGCAGATGTCGTTAACACAGGATATTGAGTTTTAGGGATTTCCTGAGCATTTAAAACAGTAAACGAAAGACAAAACACAATCGCACAGAAAATTGATACTAAAATATCATTCTTTTTTGCCTTTTTCATTTGTGATCTTCCTCCTTTTATATCTACCTGGATTATTCACGAGTCGAGGTTTCCGTAGAGGCAAGGCGCAAAGGATGTAGCTGTAGTCATCTACCGCAAATCCTTTGCAACGAAGCATATACGGTGAGATCGACTCGCCTGAAAGGTAAAAAATGTCGATTATGTATAGAAAGCACTTTGAAAGTGGAGATGTCAAGGTGATTTATTGGATGAATACTGTAAGTGCTTGATATTGCTTTTTTTGAATGAAGTATCGACATTTTTTATGAATAGTTCAGGTTAATAAATCACTCACTATTTTTTCTCCTCCGGAACTAACTGATTGTATTTAATAAGCTCTTTGAGGTACCAGTCCGGGAGCTTTAAGGGAAGTCTTTTTCTTGTCTTTGCATCATAAATCCACAGGTGATTGTATTTGACCAGCAGTTGGTCTCCCAGCTCCCACCAGGCATTGATGACATTTGTAGCATAATTCATGCTGTAATCCGTCAAGAATTTGATGGCTTTCTCCGGATCCTGTTCATAGAGTTCCATTGCGGCTTTATCGATGAGGGGTGTATTTTCGACAGCCGAGAACTCCCATTTCTTTTGGGCTTCCCGGACATCTTGAATCGCCAGGGAGTAGAGAGGCTGCACATGATAGTCCACATAGTCGAATGCCCATCGTGCGGAGTTTCTGTCAAAGTGCCAGTGATCGCCGATCTCGAAAGACCTGGGGATCTCGGTCATTCCGTTGTAGAGGGGCATATAGCAGGAGGTGTCTTGAGATCCGAAGCATAGCCAGACGATCCCTCCGATGGGATTGGGCATTCCGCTTCGGCATTGTGTTATGGTGACGTATTCGGCGCGATTGACGCTGATGATGCGTGGAGTGTTGTACCTTACGCCTTCGACCTCAAATCCATAGGGAAGAAAGTTCGGGTTGGCGAAAGCACCGCCCTGCAGGCCTTTGGAGGGATCATAAGGTGTTCCCTCGAATTTATAGCGTGTCATCTCCATGATGTCGTGGACCGAGAACTTTTTCTCGGCTTTCACCGAAAAAGGAAGATCCATATTGGGCGTATCCGGGCTGAATTTTTTCGACGGCGCCACAAGATTGAAAAAAGCCCAGAGGCGGCCGTGCATTCCTTTACTGCTGGCTGCGCTGTATTCGCTGGGAGAGTAAGCCCTCTTCCAATTGAAAGGCTTGCCGCTATCGGGGTCGTAGTAGCCGTTATCCACAGCGTAGGAAATGACGTTGGGCGACGCCATAAAGTAGTTGGGATTGTTTAGGTCGATCTCGCCGATCCTGGATTCGTTCGGACACACGCTGACGTGATCATCGGGAACTCTTTGCGCACACCAGATGGCTCCGGGTTTTCCACTCTCCGGTGTCCATAGTGGCCCAACCGGCATGATCTCGAAAATCCAGACCTCATTAGGGTCAGAGATAGCAAGCATTTCTCCTGTATCCGAAAATCCGTATCCGTGTTTTTCACCCAGTTCTCCCATGATCTTGATCGCATCCCGGGCTGTATCGGCCCGCTCCATAGTAATCAGTGTGAGCATGGTGATATCGAATTTGGCAGCAGGTGTGGGATTTTCCATCTTTTTTTGAGCGCCGATCGTGGATTCGCCAAAGGCCACCTGAGCGTCGTTCATGTAACCGAAGGCGCCGTGATTGTATCCGTAAGTGTGGGGAACTTGAGGAATCTCAAGACCAGTGAAATCATCCTTGTACCTGTCCCACTTTAAGCCGAATTTCGGATCCCGTGTTTTAAACTGGTCAATGTGGTAGATTTTACGCATGGAGCCAGGTTCGTGATCAGCCGGAGGGATGTACCGCCAAGTCCAATCGCACAGCCCGCAGTCACAGGTGTGTGTGGTCATGACCGAACCATCGGTGGATGCATCTTTTCCGACGATGATGACTGTGCATCCATCCACCTTCCAATCGATACACGTCTCGCAGTCCTGGCCTTCCTGACCGTCAAAAGCAAAAACATTGACGAGGATCAGCACAGTAAACAGCATTCCAAACATAGTCAAGAGTCTTTTAACCTTCATCCTTTTTACCTCCTTAAGAGAGAAAATTCGTTCGATTAATATATTGTTGAATGTAATTTTGAGGTGTAGATTTTAGAATTTGGATTGAATTGATGTACCCCATTGAAAGTTATTTATACAGACTAAATCCGCTTCTGTCAATTCACTAATAAAGAAATGGGGACAGGCTACTTTTAATAGGGGTAATTAAAAAAGCAGCCTGTCCCCATTTTTATCTATTTCTTCTTCTTTGGCGGCGGAGGTGGGGGAGGAGCTACCGGTTCCAGGTTGTCCTGCTCGATGACGGCTCTGTTCCACCATTCCGGAGTTGCGATCCGGCCGACTTTTCTGGTCTCGGCATTGTACATGCGGAAATGATTGTACTTGACGAGTAGATCATCTCCAAGCTTCCACCAGGCATCTATAACATTATTTGCATTATTCACACTATAATCGGTGAGGAACTCGATCGCTGCTGCCGGATCTTTTTCGTAGAGCTCAAGCGCGGTTTTGTCGATGATCGGTGTTCTTTCGACGGCTTTCGCTTCCCATTTTTCTTGGGCTTTTTTCACATCTTCGATGGCGTAGGAATAGAGCACCTGGGTGTGGAAATCCACATAGTCCGAGGCCCATCTGGCGGAATCTCTGCTGAAGACATAATGATCGCCGACCTCAAAGGATTTAGGGAGTTCAGTAATCCCGCAGTACAGCGGCATGTAAGCGGCTGTATCTTGGGCTCCGAAAGACAGCCACAAGATCCCCCCTATATGATTGGGCAGCCAACCCCTGCATTGCGTCACAGTGGTGTATTCCACATTGTTCACACAGATGCAGCGCGGTCCGTTGTATCTCTGTTTATCCACCATGAAACCTTTGTACCAGTTGGGATTTTGGAATGGTCCGCCCTTAATCCCCTCTGTCGGGTCGAATTTGGCACCTTTATATTTATCTCTTGTGATGTCCATGACATCTTGAACCGAAAGTTTCTTGTCCGGCTTCACAGAAAATGGAAGGTCCATACTCTCAGTGTCCGGGCCGAGGTTTTGGGAAGGTGCCACGATGTTAAAGAATCGCCACAGTCGGCCTCTTCTTCCTTGAGTGCTATCTGCGCTCCCCATGCTTGGTGAATAGGCTCTTTTCCAGCTGAAAGGTTTACCGCTTTCAGGATCATATAGGCCTAGTTCGACGGCAAGGGAGATGGCGTTCGAAGAGCCCATAAAGTAGTCTTTGTTATCGAGGTTGATCTTGCCGATCCGGGATTCATTGGGTGTCACACCAACGTGATTATCAGGAATCCTTTGCGCACACCAAACAGCACCCGGCTTACCGCTCTCAGGGGTCCAAAGCGGGCCCACCGGCATGATCTCGAAGATCCACACTTCATTTGGGTCTGTTACGGCCAGCATCTCTCCGGCGTCGTTAAATCCATAGCCGTAGGTTGTGGCCAGGTCGCCCATCACCTGGATAGCCTCTCTTGCAGTCTTTGCTCTCTCCATGGCAACCAGAGTTAGCATCGTGATATCAAACTTGGCCGCAGGTGTGGGATTTCTCATCTTTCGATTACATCCAATTGTGGACTCTCCCAATGCCACCTGGTTTTCGTTCATGTAGCCGAACATTCCATGGATATAGGCATACGCATGAGCCACCTCAGGGATGTCCAATCCTGTGTAATCGTCTTTGTACTTTTCCCACTTCAGGCCCTGTTCGGGGGGCCAGGTTACGTACTGATTGACGTGATAGATCTTGCGAACAGTGTCCTCCTTGTGGTGTGAAGCCGGTACAAAACGGAACGTCCAATCACAAACGCCGCAGTCGCACGTATGTGTGCTCATGACCGAGCCGTCTGTCGAGGCGTTTTTTCCCACAAGGATTGAAGTGCATCCTTCCCATACTTCATACTGCGCAGACTCACACTCCTCGATTTGAGAAACAAAAGCGCTCACTACAGCCAATGAGACAAACAAAATACAGAAGAAAAGGATTGCTCTTTTTAGGTTCAATTGACACCTCCAAAAATCATTTAACCTGAACTATTCATAAAAAATGTCGATACCTATTATAACTGACTCAATATCAGAA
>CAZXJE010000119.1:0-10443 GCA_964640835.1 uncultured Eubacteriales bacterium | reverse complement strand
CTGTGGTTATCCACCGCAAATGCCCTGTAACGAAGCAGATGCATTAAGATCGGCTCGCCCGAAGGGTAAAAAATGGCGATGAATATAGAAAAATTCTCCTGAAAAAGCTTTTCCAGTATTATCAGGATAACTTCCTGATAATGCTGAAGAAAAAAAGCATCGGCATTTTTTATGAATAGGTCAGGTCAGAAGTATTTATCCATCATCCGGTACTGAATAGCCTCGGAAATATGGCAGGGGCTGATCTGTTCCTCTCCTTCCAGATCGGCGATCGTCCTTGCCACCTTAAGTATTCGCATGTATGCTCTAGCGCTGAAACCCAACTTGTTCACCGCCATCTCCAAAAGCTCTCTTCCCTCAGAAGACACTTGGCAGAATTTTTTCACCTCTTTTGTCCCCATCTGAGCATTGGAAAAGATCTTTTTTCTCTTGTATCGCTTGAGCTGGATTTTTCTCGCCGTGATCACCCTCCCCTTGATCTCAGAAGAACATTCCCCTTCATGTTTAGAGATAATCTCTTTGAACTCGACTTTCGGTACTTCGATCTGAATATCGATCCGGTCGAGAAGGGGCCGGGAAATTTTTGAATAGTAACGGTATCTCTGGGCATCAGTACACTCGATATCCCCAGAAGAAAATCCAGCAACCGCATCCTCGCATGGATTCATGGCTGCGATCAGCATGAACGAAGAGGGATAGGAAATACTCATGGAAGCTCTGGAGACACTGACCTCGCCGTCCTCGAGAGGCTGACGCAGGCCTTCCAGAGCTTGCTTACGAAACTCGGGGAACTCATCCAAAAACAAAACTCCATGATGCGCGAGACTGACTTCTCCTGGCTTCGGCCAAAGGCCTCCACCAATGAGACCAGCCACAGACGTTGTGTGATGAGGAGAGCGAAAGGGCCTCTCCCCTATTACACCTCTTGACCTCAACAATCCCGATGCACTGTAGATCTGTGTGACTTCAATGATCTCCTCGAAGCTCATGGGTGGCAAAATCGTCGGTAGTCGTCTGGCCAACATGGTTTTTCCCGCACCCGGAGGTCCGATCAGAAGGGCATTGTGGCCTCCTGCAGATGCGACCTCCAACGCAC
Organism: uncultured Eubacteriales bacterium; assembly: GCA_964640835.1. Lineage (GTDB taxonomy): Bacteria > Acidobacteriota > Aminicenantia > Aminicenantales > Aminicenantaceae > WTAW01. The sequence continues at coordinate 9,347 of CAZXJE010000119.1, read as the reverse complement.
GTTTGGCATGTTGTTGTCCACGGATCTCCTGAAAGTCCACCTCAAAAATCCGTGAGGGCAGGAGGTCTGCCAACCGGTATTCGGAGGGAGGAACGCTATCCGGATACGCCAGCAATCGGGTGACTTTCACCAGGTCTTCCAATCCAAAGATATCTATACCTTGCACTAAAGCGGCTTCTCTTTCATTGTCCTTGGGGATGATAATACCTTTAAATGCCAGATCCTTGGCGAGAACGGTCGAAGACAGAATCCCCTTCCCGCTTTTGATCCTGCCGTCCAATGCCAGTTCTCCCAGAAAAAGATAATCTTGAAGCCGGTCAAGAGGGAAGACGTCAAGGTAAGCCAGCAAACCCAAGGCGATAGGGAGATCAAATGAAGAGCCCTCTTTCCGCCTATCCGCAGGAGCCAGATTGATGATGACTTTCCGCGAGGGAAATTTGTAGCCGCAGTTTTTCAGTGCTGCCTTCACCCTTTCCCGACTCTCTCTCACTGCAGCATCGGGAAGCCCTACGATAACAAAGTCAGGAATACCCAGGGAGATATCGACTTCAACCTCCACAAGATACGCTTCGATCCCATATAAAGAAGCACTGAAGATCTTGAATAACATCGCCGTCCGTATACACAGACGAATCAGCATCCTTATTTATATCAAAATCTGCAAAAAAAACTGTATCGGAAATTTAGATCAGGAGTGCTTTTAGGGAAGGTTACTTCTTAAACGCAAATTCCTTTGCCAAATTCTCCAGCTGGTCCTCGATATCGGTTTGGCTCTTAAACTTTATTTTTGTCATCCGGATCGGGGCGGCCGCGTCTTCAGGAACGAATTCGATCTCTGTTTTAACATCTGCCCTATTCGCCTCTGCCTCTCTGATCATTCTCAGCTGCTCTTCTTTATCCTCAGCATCTCTCTTCTCCCCGAACAATTTTTCTCTGACCCACGGAACGGTGATCTTTGCGATCTCTTTTAAGGTTTCAAGAACACCATCTCCGTTTATGGCTGAAGACTCTACATAGGGGCGCCCCTGTGGATTGAGAAGGCTGTTGAACGTTTCTACAGGAACGAGATTCTCTAGGTCACGCTTGTTGTATTGAAACACCAAGGGGATCAAATTCAGGTCGATATTGTAGTCTAGGAGGTTTCGTCTCAAATTATCGAAGTTTTCCAGATTGGCATCGATAAGAGGAATTTGTGAATCTGCCACAAAAACGATCCCATCCACTCCCTTGACCACGCTTTTTCTGGACGCTTCGTAGAATACCTGGCCAGGGACGGTCATGAGCTGAAAATGGGTGTTGAATTCATTGATCAAACCCGCTCTGATGGGAAGCAGGTCGAAAAAGAGCGTTCTTTCGATCGGAGTTTCCAAACAGATCAGCTCTCCCCGAGAATCCGGTTCCATTTTACTGTAAATGTAACGGATATTGGTGGTTTTTCCGCTGAGACCGGGACCGTAGTACACGATCTTGATCGCAAGGCTCTTTGTTGCGTAGCTTATGAAGGCCATTTATCTCATTTTGAAAGTCATTTCTTAGCACAATTGACACAGGGAGTCAATTTAAATCCGACTACCTCCTTTTCCCTTGGCGCCTCGGCAGATTGTAAAACCGCCCTAAACATCAACATACTCGTATGTTTTCATAGGACGTGTCCGTTGAGAAAATTTAGTCGGTTTTAGCTCCAGGAATATGAAGAAAATTGCCAAAGTGACGGTTCTCATAGAATAGGACCGTTCTGAAAGAGAGAATTTAAGTCAAAAAAGCAAACAAGCGTTTGTACTTCTCGACAATCTTTGGCCAGGAATAGTTGTCTCTCACATACTTGAGACCGTTCTCTCCCATTCTCTCTCGCAATCGCGAATCAATAAAAAAGAGATCGAGCGCCTCCTCAAACTCTCCAAAGTTGGAATAAAACAGACCGCTGCCGCCCTTCAGGCAGTGTTGTTTGAGTGGTTCTGTCTGCTCTTGGACGAGGATGGGTGTCTTCACGGCCATGGATTCCAAGGCAGCCATACACAGGCTCTCGAGATGGGAGGGATGAATGGTGGCTAATGCCGCAGCCATAGCCGCGTTTTTATCTTCAGGGCTGAGAAATCCCAAATACTTGATCTTGGAGTGCTTCGGAATATCCATCAGAAGTTTACCGATGAGTACAAGGGTCAGCTCCGGATTTTTCTGATTGTAACGCATAAAAAAATCGATAAGCTCTTGACACCCTTTGCCTGGCTCAATCCGGCCAGCATATAGAATAAAGGGAGGAAAAATCCCATGCCTTTGTGAAAAGAGCGAACCTTGCACATTCTCTGGAATCTCCACACCCACACCCACGATATCTTGGTATTTGTTTTCGAAGGGGAACACTCTGGCAAGCATGTTTTGCTCGGCCTCTGTGTTGAACATAAAGGCATCGGGCAAAGTAAATACCTGCTTCATCATGTCAAGATACAGAGCCGGCTCATCATGCGCAGTCGAGACAAGGGCTCTTGGCTTCCTTACTCTCTGAAGGCCCCAGGATGTGTTGTAGTAAAGATATGTAAAAAACACAAACACATCATGTTTGTCCTCCTCTTTTTCCAGGGCAACTAGAAGGGAAGGGCACACAGGACCCTGTTGTTCCATCCACTCGACCTCATCCTCGTACGTATGCTCATTGGCAAAGATCCAATCGGAGTATTTATTGAATGCGGTGATATTTCTCTCTTTGTCGACTCTATAACGTTTCACCAGGACACCATTCAGAACGGTCTCACCGGGAGAATACTCGTTTTTCCAGGTGATATAGTCTTTGGCTGTTGTTGTATACACCGTGCAATCAAAACCACTTTCTGCCAAAACTTCTGCGATCTGACGGCAGTGGAGCTCTGAGCCTCCCATAACCTCTTTTCCGTAGCGTTGAACGATAAAGGCGATCTTCACTTTGCCAAACTCCCAAAACTCTCCAGCAAGAACTCTCTTAGATCTGTCGATTTGTATCTTTCCAGCTGCAGACGCTGACTTGAGATTATTGTCTTCCGAATCTCCTCATCGTGCGCTACGAAATGGATGAGTTCACCGATCTTGTCTACGCACTCATTATCGCTGATGAGGACCCCGGAATCGCCCAAAGTATAAGGTACAGCCGTTGAGTTGAAGGCGATTATAGGGAGATCAAAAATCATGCTCTCTACAAAGGGAAGCCCAAATCCCTCGTGTTCGCTCAACGAGAGGAACACATCAGAAGCTTTATACAGGGCAAACATCTCCTCATCAGGAATATGGCCTGTGAAACAGATCTCCTCCGGTTTGAGATAGAACTCATCCGCGAGCCGGACTAAACTCTCAAAGTACTTTGGGAGAGACTTGGTTTTTCCTACGACGATCAGCCTAACCAGAGGGGAAATATACTTTTTATAGTAGAAGAGCACCTTGATGAGCGCATCGATCCTTTTGTTCGGGACAATACGCCCCACAAAAAGAATATTGAGGCGGTCATCATTAAAGAATTGGCACATGAAATCACTTGCTGGTTTTTCATACTTTTTATAGTCGATAAAGAGTGGAAAGACCTCTGTTTTTTTAAAACCCAGAGCAGTCAGCTCTTGACGGTTATACTCGGAATCAGCTAAAGACAATTCGACGTGGGAGGACAAGGACTTGAGTTCCTCTCGCCCCAAACAAGAGATGCGCACCATTTCCGGATTGAATCCCTCAAAATAGGTGTGGGGCGTTATGTTGTGATAGATCATCACTTTTCGGCTGGGCAGTTTCATGAGAGCCTGAGTCAGAGGAGAGGGTAAGGCAAAATGAAGCATCGTGATGTCCTCAGGATTCGGTTCAGGAAAGGAAAAGAACAACTGGGATTCTTCCTCAAGAACTGAATCTCTGGTCAGACAATAGATCTCGGATTGAAAGCCTTGAGTTTGAAAAAACTGCTTCAAATGAAAAGCTGTATCGCCGATGGCATCCCCCCTGTGGAAAGCCGGGACGAGCTGGTCGACTCTCATAAACGCGACACCTTTTCCACGTGACTCATCAGTATTTGAGACACATTATCGCGACTGTACTTTTTAAGGGCCTGGAGCTGTTGGGCAACGATGTCGTTCTTAAAAGCCCTGTCTTTGTGGATCTTGTCCAGTAGTGCAGCAGTTTGTAGGAATTCTTTCTCGGCTAACAGAACGCCTTTTCCATTCATTGTCTCTTCCACAGCTCCTGCTTTAAAGGCCACAACAGGAATCCGCTTGTGGAATGCTTCAAGCAGCGGGACACCGAATCCCTCGTGCTCGCTCATGCTGAGATAGACATCAGCCAGCTTAAAGTAAGATACAAGCTCACGAAAATCCACATGGCCTGTGAGATGGACATCCTGTATCTCCAGTCTGTCGATCAGGCCCTGGAGGGCGAAATAATAGCGCTCCATTCCCCTATAATCCCCTGCAAGGATAAGCTGAGAATTGGGGTTGAAAAACTTCTTATAGAAGGTGAAGACTTTGATGACATCCTCAAATTTTTTGTTCGGGATAACCCGTCCGACAAAAAGAACTGTCCACTTGCCGTTATCATATATGCGGTGGACGACAGGATCCCCGGGTGAATCGAATTTGTCGAGATTGAGAAGCAGGGGGAGAACCCCGGTGTTTCGATAACCTAATTGCTCGAGTTCTTTACGATTGTACTCTGAATCCCCCAGAGCCAGGTCCACTTTATCCACAAAAAGTTTGATCTCAAGGCGTCCCTTATAACACTCCCGAGTCAATATCCGGTGATAATCCAAGAAATAGCTATAGGGCGTGATGTTGTGGTAGATCATGATCTTTTTATCGGGGATCCGGAAAAACAGCTTGGATACGGGCGAACCAATGGAAAAATGGAAAATGACGACATTGTCGGGTGATCTGAATGTTTTATACTCTCTAAAATCATGGATGTATTTGGCCATCCTTGGCTCGTAAAAACGGATGAAGATCTCAGAATTGTGCCCCTTCTCGCGCAGGGCACTCTGGATTTCCAGCATCTCATCGGAGATGGCATCCCCATAGCTTAAAGAAGTGGCAAACTGATGGATGTTCATTCTTTTCTCTTCTCCAGCTGGTCAACGACCGATAGGTACTTATTTTCGATCACTTCCCACGTATAATTCTGGGTGAAATATCGTTCTCCGTTTTCTCCCATAGCATCTCTAAGCTGTGGAGAGGAGAGAAGAAGGATCAAGGCCTTCGCAAATTCGTCCTGATCTTCGTAAAAAAGGCCGGCATTGCTCCGCAAGCACTGGCCTTTGAGAACTTCACAGCGCGCATTCGCCAAAACGGGCTTTCTTTTTGCCCAAGCCTCGAGCGTGACCATGGAAAGGCTTTCGTAAAAGGAAGGCATGATCAAGACGAGAGAGCCAACCAAGGCTGAAAATTTGTCCTCTTCAGATAAAAAGCCCAGGTACCGGATATCGGGATGAGAGGGGATCTTCAGGAGAGTGCTCCCCACGAGGACCAGTTTGATGTCCGAACTTGTTTCCTTTTTAAAGCGGAGAAAAAAATCAAAGAGTTCAACACATCCCTTATTCTCGTCGATCCTCCCGATATAGATGAGATAATCACTCATAATGTCATATTTTTGACGGAATTCGTCCACAAAAACTTCGGAAGGGACCTCTGTGCCCACACCCACGACTTCTCCCAAGACTTGGTCGTTCATGGATACTCGGTTTATCATTTCCCGTTCCTCCACGGAGTTGTAGATAAACGCTTGAGGTTTTCTAAACAGGTCTTTAAAGATCCTGAGATGAACGATGGGATCGTTTTCAGCTGTGGGAACAAGGATACTCTTTTCCGGCACGGTGTTGATTCCCCAATAGGAATGGTAGTAGCGATAGCTAAAGAAGACAAAATAATCAAAATCGTTTTTGTGTTCTTCGACGTATCGAATGAGCGATGGCGATAACGGCCCCTCTTCATCCAGCCATTTTAGCTCATCCTCTTTGATATGTTCATTTGTGAGAATATGATTTTGAAGGCGACCGAACCGCTCTGGATTCCTGGGCTTCGTCACCGAGAACCTCTTGACTGGAACATTGTTTACAAGATCATCACCCTTGGGATAGTGATCCTTCCAGGTGACATAATCATAGGCTCGAGTCGTCAAAACCTGGACATCCCAGTATTTTTGCATGTGTTCGGTCACCCAGCGGCAGTGGAGTTCAGCGCCTCCGCTAATCTCTTGACCGTATCTCTGGACGACAAAAGCGACTTTCATTTGAGAACCTGATCCTCCAGAGCTTTTTCTCTTCTCCCCAGGAATTCAAAATCTTTTTCCAGGATCCTCGCTTTAATCTTGAGATTCTCCTCCTCGATCTTCAGTTTGGTCATCTCCACAACGACATTGTGCGACAGGCTGTGCAAGAGTTTGGTGTATTCCTTGATTCTTCCGATGTCATCAAAGGCAAGATCGAGCCGTTCGTTCACAGTCTTGTTTACGACCTCGATTCTGCTGTTCAAGGATTCGTTCAGCTGGAAAAGATCGTGATGTAATTTTTCACTTAAATAGTCCAATTTTTTATTCGTTAAGTCGAGCGTTTTGACCGTCTCGGCAAGTTCATGAGAAACGGGAAGAACCAAAAGCCTAATCAAAGGAGAGAAGGGTTTCATGATCTTGAGTAACAGGGCCTTAATCTTCGATCTCACACCCGAAGCCTCTGGGGGCATCTCCGGAGGAGTTGTAGCATAGGGGATATAGTCTGATTCAATAAGAGGGAGTTCCGGTTCTTTTTTCGGCTGGGCAGCTATCTTTTTCTTGATCTGATCCATGATATCCGCAACATCGATGTTTTCATAATCTATCTTTATATCCCGTTCATCTTCAGACCCTTTTTCCCGTTTTTTTTTGTCAGTCATGACACTCTCCTTCTCTGACACCTAACCTGGATTATTCACTTTTTTTTGGATAGTCTTTTCCATACATAAAGCTTTCGTAGACACTCTGGACATCCAGAATATCGGGCAGAGGATGGAGCTCCATCTTTTCGATCTCCCGGATTTCCTTCTCTGTGAAAACTCCGTTCTTTTTCTTTTCCTCAATCCTCTTGGTGATCTCTGCCATGATCTCTTTTTGGTCTTTGTCCTTCATGCTTTTGATCTCTAAAAAATCAGACATTGGTCTTTCCCTCTCTCAATCGGGGTTAAAATTCACTCTATTTTATCAAATCCCGGCGGGATTATGATACTTTTCATTATTTGATATAGCCCAGCGCCCTGAGCTGCTCTTTTAAATCTTCATCGATCTCTGGCCTTAGAGATCTTCTTTTCCTGGCTTGGCTGTACAAAACTTCGATAGTGCGGATCAATCGGTTGACAAGTGCGGCTCTGTTATCGGCAATGTTGAGTTCTTCGCGGGGATCACTCTTCAGATCATACAGCTCTACAGGTCCAGTTTCGGGTGGAGGATGCTCGAAGTAGGACAGATCCTCCTCTGTATACTTCTTGTTCAGGATGAACTTCTCTGTCCCGCTGTTCGTGGAGATCTTTTGGGGCACATGGGAGTTGAGGACATTTTCACCGATGTCGGCCCAAAAGGATCTATCCTCTGTGTCCTTCCCCTCTATGGCTGGAAAAAGGCTCTTCCCATCGAGCGAAAGTTCTGAGATATCGATCCGGAGCTCTTCCAAGATCGTTGGCATCACATCCACGAGAGACACGATGTTGGATACCTTGGTGCCTTGGAATCTCGATCCCGGAAATTTTACTAAAAGCGGGACCTTCAGAGATTCATCATAGAGCTGGTGACCGTGTCCCCAGCTTTTGTGATCATAGAATTCCTCACCATGATCACTGGTAAAAATGATCAGAGTTCTGTCATAAAGTTCCAATTGTTTGAGTTTTTGAATGAGTGGCCCGATGAGCGCCTCATCCGTGTAGCGCACTTCTCCATCATAGAGGTCCTCGATATTTTGCCGCTCCCCCTCGGGCAGCGGCTTAAACAGATTGGATCTTCCGCCCAGATGTCCCATCAAATTGATGTGCCTCCATTTCGCGTCCTCGGACAAGAATATATCCCTGTAGGGCTCGGGACAAGCATAAGGATCATGGGGTTGGTAGGTGTGGACAAAAAGAAAAAAGTTTTTATCCTTGCTGTGTGTGTCCAGCCATTCGGCAACAAGCTCGCAAGAATACTCGGCAGCATCCTGACGATGGACTCCTCCACTACCCTCTTGATACATGTCGAATCCCTTCGAAAAACCATACACCGAACTCACGAATCCACCGCCCGTAAAAGCGGTACAGAAGAAATGATTCTGCCTCAAGAGATCGGCAAGTGTGAGGATAGCGGGGTCCATCCTCTCATCATCATGATAAACCTGGTGATGGACGCCATGAAGGGATGTCAACATCGAGACATGGGAAGGAAGGGTCCATGGAGAGGAGGCGTAAACATTCGAAAACAACACACTATCATTGGCCAAAGAATCGATATTCGGGCTGGTCTCCCTCAAGTAGCCATAACATCCCAAATGATCAGCCCTCAAGGTATCCACAGAGATAAGGATGACACTGGAACTGTTTGTCCCTTTTTGGAAGAGCACAGGATTGTACCAGAAGGCCATGTCCTCGGCGTTGCCTTCTGTGACGAGAGACAGTCGGATGTTTTCAGCCCGGGGCAGATCCAAGCTCTGTCTCAAGAATGAGACTGTTTCTCTATCCTCGACAGGTGGAGGGGGAAGATAGTGCTGGAAGACGGTCCGTTTTCTGCCATTTACTTCCAGAACAACCATAAAATTGACACCCTTTTCCCCACCAGGCCTCTGGGTCATCTCCTCAGAATTAAATTCTCTGACAATGCCGATGCCGAAATCCAGCACAGATTTTTCGTCCAGATCGATGTCAAATCCATACTGACTCTCTGGCGGAGAGACGATCACGTTCATGTCTCTGCCACCCAGTTTGAGCTTCCGTTTGAGGCTGAAGGGATTTTTGTCGACACCCAGGTCCTGGAGGGGAAACGACTTGGCAGGGAATCCTGTTCTAAATTCTTGTTCGGAATCAGAAAAGTCTTTGTACGGAGACAGGAGGACATTCCCCACATCCAGATGGTCGATCAGTCTATAGACCTCAAATTCGGAGGTTCGCTCCTGTTTGCAATCTACAAATGCAAGGATAAGAATAAACATAAGGCTAAGACTGAAGAAACGGACAGGGCTAAGATTAAGAGCAGGGAAAAGAGAGGTCTTTTTTATCATGCGCAAATCTGGAACTCCACGCGGAATTGTAATCGAATTATCCTTTTGATTCAACAGAGCCTTTTCGAATCCGTGTTGAGGTCATTCAGAGTAATCAGATTATATGATATCAAAAACACGCTCAGTTTCCCCAGCGAGGAAACTTCGC
>CAZXJE010000118.1:0-10701 GCA_964640835.1 uncultured Eubacteriales bacterium | reverse complement strand
CCTCTGATTCTATCCTTAAAGGAGCTCATTATATGGATAGGGCAGATCTAGGAGATTTCTCCAAGTTCTTCGTTGAGGCGCAATTTATCTTTGATATGGATTGTATTCCTCTCCACGTTTATGAGTCCATCTTCCTGGAGTTGTTTGAGGTTGCGCGATAGAGTCTCGCTGATCGTTCCCAGAAGCTTTGCAAGCTCTGCCTTCTTCATCGGCAATGTGACGACACAGGATGTGTCGCCTCCGCAGCTTGACACCAGGTACTGGATCAGTCTCTGTCGGACAGTCCTCAACTCCAGGGCTTCGATCCTTTTATTCAGTACGATACACTTTTTTGCGAGCAAGTGAAGAAAGAACATGCCAATGGCGGGATCTGTCTCTAATCTCTGGAAAAACGAGTTCTTTTCAAAAAATACAACCTGAGAATCCTTCACAGCCTGTGCATAGGATGGATACCTTTTCTGGACGAAAACAATGGCCTCCCCAAAAAAATCGCCCGGATTCGGCCGGATGACTTCCACCTCTTTTCCCTGTTCGTCCATCTTAAAGACGCGGATTTCCCCAGACTGGAGGTAATAAAAACCTTCGGCTAGATCATCGGCATGGAATAAAAACTCATCCTTTTTATAGACCTTACTATGACCCAGCTCTATGATCTTCTGTTCTAAATCTTTCATGCGCTCAATCTTTTTTATAATCTGGATTATTCCCGAGTCTCGTAGATGAGCTCTCCTCCAAGATAAGTCTGTTCCACCTTGACATCCAGAAATTCCTGGACAGGAATATTGAGGACATCACTGGAAAGGACGATAAAATCCGCCAGCATTCCCGGGCTGATTCTTCCTTTTAAGTTCTCTTCAAATCCCGAATAAGCAGCCTCGATCGTATATGCCCTGAGAACTTCGTTTCTTAAAAGACATTGCTCGGGGTACCAACCGCCCTCAGGCTCTCCCTCCGCTGTTTGCCTTGTCATTGCGGCATACATCCCAAAAAAAGGATCCAGCGTCTCTCCTGGGAAGTCGGAATTCAAAGTCATATGAACACCACTATCCAGAAAAGACCGCCAGGCATAAGCGCCTTTAATGCGTTCAGGTCCCACACGCGTCTCTGCCCAAGGCATATCCGATGTTGCATGAGGGGGCTGCATGCTGAGCACAACTCCCAACGGAGCAAACTTGGGGATGTCTTCAAGGGCCACGACTTGGGCGTGTTCGAGACGAAGTCTGTGATCTTTGACCTCGGGATTTTCATCGAGTGCCCTTTGGAAGGCACTCAAGGTTATATGATTGGCATGGTCGCCGATTGCATGGATCGCCACCTGAAGGCCACTTTTTAAGGCACGTGAGGTCAGCCGGCAAACATCGTCTTCAGGAGTGACGATCAAGCCTTTTTCGCCAGGAGCATCGCTGTAAGGTTCCAACATCGCTGCTCCTCGAGATCCCAGAGCTCCATCTACAAAGATCTTGATGCAGCGGATCGTCAGCAGATTCTCAGGATCAATGACCGGTCCGCTTTGATAATAAGTCTCTATAAGGTCTTCCTCTGTCCAATCAAGCATCACATAGATCCTGCTTTGGAGTTCCCCTTTATCCTTTAAAGAACGAAGGGCCTCCATCATATTGGTCGTTGTCCTGGCTTCATGGATAGTGGTCAATCCGTACTTTACACATTCTTTGATGGCCAGTCTTAACGCTTTTTCCATCTGACCAACTGTCATTGGAGGGATGTGCCTCGTCAACAGATCTTGAGCTTCATTCGTCAGTATCCCAGTGGGCCGGCCGGTTATTGGATTCTTGAGAATCTCTCCATTCTCGGGATTCTGTGTGTCCTTATTTATTTCTGCAATACTTAGGGCTTTGGCATTTGCCCAGCAGGCAAACCCATGGAGGCCCCTGAGACAAACGGGATTCTCCGGCGAAATAGCACTGAGTTCTTCATTGGTGGGATAATTTTTAGCCCAAGCACCATCATCCCAGCCCCAACCAGTAATCCACTCTCCTGCCGGTGTATCTTCCACTTTTTCTTTGACCTTAAGGATCACTTGTAAGGGTGCTTCTATTCCTTCGACATTCAGTTCCAGGAAACTCTGCCCTAGGCTTAAAAGATGACCATGGGACTCGATGATCCCTGGCATGACGGTTTTTCTTTCAAGGTCTACCACATCAGCTTCGGGATAAGCACTTGCGATCTCCTCTGAGGTTCCGATGGAAAGGATCTTACCCTGACTTACGGCAAACGCTTCTACTTCTGGATTTTTTGTATCCATTGTCACCACATGGCCATTGATATAGATCGTATCTGCAGAGGATGAAGATGGTGTTTCTTTACAAGTGATAAACAGTGTAAAAACAATGCATATAAAAAAATAGCAAAATTTTTTTGGAGGGGAGCTGAAAGTCATTATGGTTTCCTCCGAAATGTCTTTCTTATAGATTAATAGAAAAACATCTCTTCAAGTTATCAATTTACTATCATCGATCACTTGAAATGTCAATTTGCACTGATTTTAGGGGAGCGCACGACTTCTGGCTCCCTGTTAAATTCACATACGATCACGGATACAATGGGATCCGGCACCTGTTCAGGTAAAGAGATGACAGTAGAATCAGGATTCAACTTTGTCTTCAATCTTGTGTTGAGTTCACTCATCAGATAGGCCGATTCCACCTCGGTGAGCAATCCGGGTACTAAGAGGTTTCCATCCAAAGGCCAGTCAAAGACATGGAAGTACAGTTTTTTTGGTTTGGTGGTCGACCTCCCCCATTTCAAGCTCTCGAACTGACTGGCTGTTGTTCCATAAATACTCTCCCCGTTGAGTTTTAACCATTTTCCCATCGCTTGCAGTCTATCCAAACTCGGTTGGGGAAAACACCCTTCGGCTGTAGGACCCACATTCAGCAGAAAATTTCCTCCCTTGCTGGCGATATCAACTAGCTTACGGATCAGATCCTCTTCGGATTTCCAATTGTGGTTATTCTTGTTGTAGCCCCAGTGATCATTCATGGTCATACAGGTTTCCCAATCATACGCAAGGCCTGTCGCAGGGATTTCCTGTTCCGGGGTTCCAAAGTCTCCCACAGATGTCTCCGGATCATAAGTCCCGGCCATTCCCTCACGCCCCTTCCCTACTCTGTTGTTGACGATGATGTCGGGCTGAAAAGAGAGGACATAGTCGAAGAGGTCTCTTCCCCTTTCCTCCTCCCAAGTGTGCTCCCACTCTCCATCGAACCACAAGACTCCAAGATCTCCGTAATTTGTGAGCAATTCCGCTAGTTGTTTTTTCATGTATTCCGCATACCGGTCAAAATCTGCACCTTCGGTGGAGCGGTTTTCCCAAGAGCGACGCGGGAGATAATCCGGATGATGCCAGTCCATGATCGAGTGATAGAAACACATCTTTATGTCTTGTCTCCGGCACTCTTCAGAGAGTTCTTTCAGAATGTCTCGTTTGAAGGGTGTGGCATCGATCACGTCATAATCTGTATGTTTGGAATCGAACAGGCAGAATCCATCGTGATGCTTGCTCGTGATAACTATGTACTTCATACCCGCATCTTTGGCATATTTCACCCATTCCGCGGCGTTAAAGGCCGTCGGATTGAATCGGGGAGCGAATTTTTCATACTGCTCGACTGGGATCTGAGCTGTCGTCAGGATCCATTCCGCATGGTTTGTTTTCCCTTGCCATTCACCGGCGGGAATCGCATATAATCCCCAGTGGATGAACATTCCAAAACGGGCCTCCCTCCACCACTTCATCCGAAGGTCTTTCTGTTCTTTTGTCTCATTCCGCGCAATTCGTTGCTCAAATGTTTCCTTATTTTTTTCTTCTTCCCTCTGGCAAGAAAACACTCCCAAGATCAACACCATACCCAAAACAACAGAAATCACTCTCCATATATTTAGATCCTTAAACATCCATTTTCCCCCTCACCAAGTTTTGTGTTTTTTTAAATAAGCTCTCCAGGTAATAGCCCATTTTTCAGGATCGTCCAATGAACTCGGATCGATCTTATGAACAACACTGTTGTATGGGGCGTTTTTCACTTTTTCTGGGTTTTCATAGGCCTCTTCGACAACTTTTTCCAGCCCTGCGATGTACTCGTCCAGTTCATCCTTGGAATAGGATTCAGTGGGTTCGATGGTGAAGGGTTCGGGAACGACAAAAGGATGATGGCTCGTCCAGAGGTGAAAGCCAAAATCAGCCATACGGCAAATCACATCCTCTGTGGTGACACCCGTTTCATCCGTCAATTTCTGCCAGCTGTATCGCACTTGCTCAATACGGTGACGCCCTTTCGCATAAGGAGCGATAGCTCCTCTGAGCTCCCTGATCTTTTTTAATACATAGTTGTTGTTGAGAACAGCCACATGTGCAGCCTCTTTAAGCCCATCGGCACCCAAACTCACTATCCAGGCGTAAGCCCGCAAAATGGCCGGGAAAACGCCGAAAAACCCCCTCACTTTGCCAATGGTGTTGGGCAGGCTATTATTCACAGAGTAACTCTCTCCGTTGTATTCAACCACTGGAACAGGCAGGTAATCCCTGAGCTCTTTTTTCACTCCCAGTGCCCCAAGACCTGGTCCACCACACCCATGGGGTGACGAAAAGGTTTTATGGAGGTTGAAAAAACACATATCAAAATCTGCTTCACGCGCGCGTGTAATGCCTAATATTCCGTTGGCATTAGCCTGGTCATACCCGCAAAGACCTCCTGCCTCATGAACGAGCTTCGTGAATTCATCGATTTTAGGATTAAAAATCCCAGTATCCTCAGGATTGGTGATGAACAATCCAGCCGTGCGCTCGGAAAGAGCCTTTTTTAAGGCCTCCACATCAGGCAGGCCATCCTCATTCGGGTAAAGCGTAATCAGTTTAAATCCTTTGACGGCTGTGGCGGCTGCATCCGATGGATGCGAAAAAATTGTCGTGATAATCTCGTCCCTTCCGGTCTCGCCCTTTGACTCATAATACGCGTGTACAATGGAAGCCATGGCAAGAATAGCCGCAGATCCTCCTCCTGGCTGAAAGGTGAACTGATCCAAACCAGATATTTCTCTCAGGAACGTGTCCGTTTTGTATATGATCTCCAGGGCTCCCTGTACAGTACTATCATCCTGCCAGGGATGAATATCCGCAGCCTCGGGCATGCGCACCAAGACTTCATTGATCTTGGGACTGTACTTCATCGTGCAGGTTCCCTGCCCAATATCGATGTTCAGGTCCGCACCCAAGCAGTGTTGGGAAAGCCGGAGAAAGTGCTTTAAGACTCGCATCTGGGATATTTCAGGCAGGGCTGGCGGCTCTTTTCGCCGCATGTTCTCAGGTAGAGTTGAGATCCCGTCTCCGATTTGCTCTTGGATCTCTTTCTCCGCTTCAGGGACTTTTATTCCTCTCTCGCCCTTGGTGTCCAACTCAAATATCACGGGCTCGTCCCATTTGGCCTGATGAAATTTCCTCACCTTGATTGTTTTGTCTTTAGCCATCGGTCTATCCTTTCTCCATAAGATCAGGAGCTTTAGCTGTTTCAACGAACTCTCGTATTGCTCGAGCTAAAGAATCCAGGTCTTCTTTCGTGTGAATCTCAGTGACGCAAAACAGAGCGCTCTCTCCCAGCTCCGGAAACTTTGATTTCAGAGATTTGCCTCCGAATATTTTCTTTGATAGCAGAGAGGCGTTGATGTCTAGGACCGTCTTTCCAGTGTCATTAAAATCGACCACAAATTCTTTAAAATGCGAAGATTGAAAATATGGAGCTCTTACTCCTTTAATATCAGAGAGTATTTTCATTAGATAGTGTGACTTTTGCAGGATGACCGTATTGAGTTCCTGCATTCCTTGTGGTCCTAGAAGGGAGAGGTAGACAGCAGCGGTGATTCCCCAGAGAGCTGAGTGTGTACCTACAAATTCCTTTCCCTCCTCTCTCTCGGCAAAAGATGTCCTGTCATAGGCCACATCACCGAATCCATACTCTCCCTCCACAGAGGTTTTTGTGATCCCGAAAAGGCGTGAGGGATACTCCATGACATACTGCTCTTCATCTCGGGACGCAATGAAACCCCCGAGTCCACCTCCGAAAAACATATGAACACCCAATCCCTGAATGTCTCCACAAACAATATCCGCACCATATTGGCTGGGAGGGCGGATCACCCCCAAGGACACAGGGTCGACGCCCACGACACAAATAGCTCCACTTGTTTGGGCAATTTCTGAGATCAGCTCACCCTGGTGCTCGATAAACCCAAGAAAGGAGGGATTCTCGAAGTAGACGCCCGCTGTTTCTGTTGAAGTTTTTGACTTCAAATCCTCAAGATCCAATACGCCGGTCTGAGGGCAATGTTTCACAAGTTTGACGCTCATCACAGGTTGGCAATAATTCCGAATGGCAGCAAGTCTTTCCGGTGATACCGTGTCCGAGACAAGGATCTCTTTACGGCCGGTAATCCGTCCTGCCATCCGAATAGCTGTGCTCGCCGCTTGGCACCAATCATACGTCGGGACATTCACAACATCCATATCCAGAAGCTCTGCCATCAAGCTCTCATATTCAAAGAGGGATTGGAATCGTCCATGATCCTCGTACGGCTCTCCTGCATAGGCGGTCAAAAATTCCGAACGCTGATTGATCTCATCGCAAATAGCAGGCACGTAGTGCTGCCAACTTCCTCCCCCAAGAAAGTTGATATGGTTTTCACAAGACAAATTTTTTGATAGGATTCCCTCCACATGACGTTTCAATGCGAACTCTGATAGAATGGCTTCAGGTAGATTCATCTTTCCCCGGAAACGCAGATGTTCAGGAATATCTCTATAAAGCTCTTCGATATCCTTTATGCCTATGTACTCCATCATTTTTGCTTTAACTTCGGGCACTGAGTTCGGAATGTATGGATGAACACTTTTATTTTTCTCACTCATTTCCTTTCTCCCTTTTCCTGAATTTTCCATAAAAATGCCAACATCTTTCTACTGCTTTTTGGATCTAAGCAATCCCGCCTCCATCGACAACAAGGATGGAACCTGTGGCCCAACTGGACAGATCGCTGGCAAAATACAAAACAGCATTGGCGATATCCTCGGGTAATCCCACACGTTTAAGGGGCCTGTCCGCCGCCTCCTTCATAAATTCCTTCTCTGGCAAACCCAGCTGCACAGCTTCTTCATGCAAAAGTTCTGTGTCGGTATCCCCAGGACAGATACAATTGACACGAATACCCTGCTTGCCATGATCGATGGCCATCGCCCGTGTGAGATTGACAACACCACCCTTTGCTGCACAGTATGCAGCTGCTTTAGCTCCGCCCTTAAGGCCCCATCCCGAGCCAGTGTTGATGATGCTACCCTTTCCGCTTCTCTCCATGACAGGGATCGCATACCGTGAAAGCAAAAATATCGCTTTAAGGTTTACATCCAGCACAGCATCCCATTCGTCTTCGGTCAATTCAGTGACACTCTTGCGCCATATAATTCCGGCATTATTGAATAGGATGTCGATGCGGCCAAAATCTCCGAATATCATATCAATCACTCGTCGGCATTCCGAGTCAGATGTCACATCGCACACATAAAATCTGGCTTCGGTTCCTAACTCTTGGATCTCCGCCACAGCCTCTTTTCCTTTTGACTCATTGATATCACAAAGAGCAATAGTCGCTCCGGCTTCGGCTAACCGTATTGCTGAAGCGAGACCGATGCCTGATGCACCCCCCGTGATAATGGCGACTTTTCCCTCTAGATTCGTGAGTTCTTTTATTTTTTTCATTCCAATCATCCTTCCTCTAGTTTTATCCCTTATTTTATCATCACATTCTGGATGATTCACGAGCTAATGATAACACCGAAATTGGAAATATCAGATTGGTAAATCGAATGAACAGAATGAGTGGTTGAATTCATTTTAGTTGTAATTAACATCGACATTTTTTATAAATATTCCAGAAGTCTCGCCCCCATCGATCGGAATCGCTTGTCCTGTAATGAAAGCCGCCTCATCCGAAGCAAGGAAGGCGAACAACGCCGCCACTTCTTCGGGTGATGCTTGCCGTTGAAGAGGGATATCCTCATTCATTTTCTTTAGCATTTCGGGCGTGTATTCGGCTTTCTGCATGGGCGTCAATACATAGCCAGGACATACGGCATTGACTCGAAGCCAGGGAGCAAACTCCAAAGCCAATGTTTTAGCCAGGAGAATAACTCCCGCTTTTGATGCGTTGTAATCCGCATACAAAGGATGCCCTTCCAATCCATTTGTCGAGGCTGTAAAGAGCACAACACCCTGTTTCTGCGGCTTCATCCGGCTTATCGCTTCTTTAGTGCAAAGAAAAGCTCCGTCCAGGTTCACGCGAAGAACCTTGGACCACTGTTCATAGGCCAGATCGAGAAAAGGACTCCGGATACTTATTCCAGCGTTTGCAATGAGTATGTCAATGCCTCCCAAGATTTCATCAGTCCTTTGAAACGCATCCTTGACCTCTTTGTGTTGACTGACATCCACGTGGACTCCACCACTAAAACTGGGATTCTCAGACAGAACGTGTTCGAGCTGTTTCTTATCCCAATCAAAGATCATGACTCTGGCCCCTTCGTCAGAAAACCTTTGGGCTGTGGCCAGACCAATACCACTCGCACCCCCAGTGATGACAACTCTTTTATTCTCGAGATCCATGTACTTTCCCATTTGTCTCTCCTTTTAAGTTAGAGTAATATATTATAAAATTGTAGATCAATCAAATTTTGTGATTGAAAAGAACTTTGACAACCACTGTAAAAAAGAGCAAAGAGAATTTCCAGTTTAAGGATATTCATCCACATCTATCTGTCGGCACGACTAGCGACAGATACGCTGGATGGATGGGACAGATTTACTCCAAAGATAAATACGAAGAAAGAATTACCCGAAGGACTACATCTGTTGGCGGGAAATCCTTCACTGAGGAAGTTCTCCCTGTAGACAGTATTGTTGAGTACTACAATCATTTTTCCGTTCTCGAGATCGATTTTACCTTCTATCGTCCCCTGGTCGACCGTAAGGGCACTCCGACACAGAACCTCCATGTCCTGAGGACATACCGGAAACACATGAAAAAGAACGACCGCATGATCCTCAAAGTGCCTCAACTAGTTTTTGCAAAAAAGCTTCGACGTGGGAAAACATACGCCGAAAACCCGGATTATTTAAACACAGAGCTTTATATCAAGGGTTTCTACGAACCTGCAACTTCATTACTGGAAACCTCATTAGCTGGAATGATCTTCGAACAGGAATACCAGAGAAAGAGCGAGTCTTCGACTCCGGAGAATCTTGCATTGGAATTGGATGAATTTTTCAGCAACATTCCTAAAGACAGTCGCTACCATGTAGAGATCAGGACAGCGCGCCTCCTTGAACAGCCACTTTTTGATGTTTTAGAAAAACACGGTGTTGGCCTTGTGTTGTCTCATTGGACATGGCTGCCCTCGCTGCATATCCAGTTCGAGAAAGCACAAGGGGCAAAATTCAACAGCAGCAATTCTCTCCTCATCCGCCTTCTAACTCCCCGGGGAAAAACTTACGCAGAGACATATATCTCAGCTTTTCCCTTTAATGCAATGATAGAGGGAATGCTGCATCCCAACACTGTCCAAGATACTGTCACGGTTGTGAGAGCAGCGCTCAAGGATGGAAGATGGGTCTACCTCCTCATCAATAACCGTGCTGGTGGTAATGCCCCACTTATTGCCTCTGAGATTGTCGAGCACTTAGATTTGTGATCGGTCAGGAATATTCGATGAATGGAAGTATTGGCTCCCCTATTGTTTTTCGTGATTGAGGAGCCAGACTTTTCGCCAAAGGCCACCACCAAACCCTACAAGATCACCATCAGCTCCGATCACGCGATGGCAAGGAATGATGATCGCGATGTTGTTCATACCGTTGGCACCACCAACAGCACGGACCGCTTTCTCATTCCCGATAGCCACTGCTATATCCTTGTATGAGGCAGTTTCTCCAAAGGGAATCCTTTGCAACTGTTCCCAAACCTTTTTCTGAAAATCTGTTCCCTCCAGCTGAAGCTCCAAAGAAAAATTTTGACGCTTCCCTTTAAAGTACTCATCCAACTGTTTTCTGCATTTTTTGATTATCGGAGGAAGGCTCGAATCGGACCTGATCTTTTTTTTGCTTGAGAAGTGGACCTTAGTGATCGCTTTTTCTGTGCTTTCAATCTCCAAAATCCCGACTTTTGAATCATAGAAAGTTTTGTATTTTTTCATTGTTCGCCCTGAGCTTTTAGTTTAGCAGAATAATAAAAAAAATTGTTCTGCTTTATAAAGGCCAAGTTCTTGTTATGTAGGGTCCATTCCCCGAACGGACCGTTTGGGAAACGGTCCCTACAGAGTCCTATTGTTCGTTATCCACATCATATAATTGGGGCACACTAAATATCATTCATCACGGAGCTTAGTCAGAACTATGGCAATAGCCCCCAATTCTATGTTATGCCGCTCGATCTCAACGAGCTGATGTCTTTGGATAAAAGCCCGTAATCCTCCTTGTTTTAAAAACTGACGGTTGTTTCTAAAGTGCTCACCACCGGCTGCCCTCTCGATCATAAAAGAGAGTACGGATCCAAACTTTGAGCGGATATTCCAGGCGTTCTCAAAATCGACAAAAGCAACAGTACCTCCGGAAGAGAGCAATCGTTGGGCCTCTTTCATGAGCT
>CAZXJE010000117.1:0-10763 GCA_964640835.1 uncultured Eubacteriales bacterium | reverse complement strand
TGACATGGGGATGAAACTTTTAAAGCAGACTCTAAACTTAGGGCTAAAAAACATCAAGATATCGGTCCAGATACACAAAATATATGGACTGAAATAGACCACCATCGCTTATTCCTTCACCGCAAGCGATTAGAGAAATTTGGAATAATCACCCCAAAATTCATCATAAGAGGTGATTGAATTCTTTTGACAATCATGCAAACATATCCAGCAGAAACACCCGGAGGATCAGAGAGGCAAGCTTGAGAATCATAAAGGTTCATATCCCATGGCCAGTTGTCGTATGTGCCCTCATCGTTTTTATTCTAACCAACGTGTTGTCCTACTTTCTTTTCGACCACATCCCCCATGTCCATGACGAGATCGACTATCTTTTTCAGGCGAAGATTTTCAAGCTTGGCAGGCTTTCCGTGCCCTCCCCTCCAGCCAAAGAATTCTTCGATTTTCCCCATATCATCAACAATGGCAGATGGTACAGCCAGTACACTCCAGGATATCCGTTTTTGCTTTTATTGGGATTGGTGTTGGGTGCGCCCTGGATCTTGAATCCCTTCTTTGCAGCTTTCTCTATTGTGCTTTTCTATTTTCTCGGCAAAGAAATATTCAACAAGACCGTCGGTCTACTCGCATCCATTCTGGGAATGATCTCCATCTGGTTCCTGTTGATGTCTTCCACGATGATGTCCCACACCAGCTGTATGTTTTTTCTGTCTCTATTTCTTTGGTTCCTCTTCCGGTCTCTGAAAAGTCCTTCTGTTTCGAACGGTATGTTTATGGCCCTTTCCCTCGGGATGGCTCTCTTAATACGTCCCTACACTTCCTTCCTGGTATCTCTCCCCACTCTGGTGTTCTACACCGTGAATCAATTGGTAAAACTAAAATCCTCAACAAAGAACGTCGCCTCATTCACATTGACAATGATTCTCGTTCTCTCCGTCCTCATGGCTTATAACACAGCCACCAACGGGAATCCTTTACGAATGGGTTATATCGTCTGCTATGGTAAGGAAGTCCTTCCGGGCTTTGGCATATCAGGATGCTATAACTTGATCCACACTCCCTATCAAGGAATGTTAAACACAGGCCTCTATCTCACAAGCTTGAACACATACTTATTCGGATGGCCCTTTTCACTGGTTCTCGCTCTGTTTCCGCTCGTCATTCTGGGCAGTGTCAAACCGGATTACAGGAAAAAGATCCTGCTGCTTTCGTCAGGTTTTGTATGTTTGATGGTCGGGTACTTCTTCTATTGGGGTACAGTCGAAACCATAGGCCCCCGATTTTATTTTGAGGGGATCCCATTCCTGATCTTACTCAGCGCCCTAGGATTATACGAACTTCCCCATTTCCTTTCTTCAAGGTTTAAAAAAATAAATCCCAAAAAGATCAACAGAGTAGTGATTGCCGGAATGATAGTGCTCGCCGCCTATGGATTGTTCTATCGATTCCCCCGGTTGATCTGGCCTGCTGAACCCGAATGGTTCTACGATACCTATGCCGATGACTTTGCCGGTGTGACTCCAAAGATCGATCATACTCTTAGGTCCTTGCCCCTTACAAACGCGCTCGTCAGCATTCAGATGATCCATTCCCACACTCCGTTCTTCCCACACGGAAGCTGGGGATCTGGATTGCTATACAATGATCCAGAACTCAAGGGAGAGATCATCTATGCCCGTGAACTCGAGGAGAGAGCCGGAGAACTACTCAATGCGTATCCTGAAAGAGAACACTATGTCTACTTCGGAACTCTGAAAAAGGGACTCCTTATCCCCCGAAAAATTGAGGGAAAGCAAATTTTTTACGGGAGACCCATTCACTTCTCTGGAGGGGACATGAAGGATATTGAATTGCTATCGGACCCGCTAGATCTCTACAAAATATATTCTCCTGATTTTAAATATTTTCTGGAGGAACTCTATGTACACAACGACCTTCTCCGTGTCGACACATCTTTTTTAATAAAGTCAGGACACCGCTTAAAAAACTCGGGCAATTACAAAGAGGCCGCTTTTTTCTACGAGGCAGCGCTCCAGCTGGAACAAAACCCGGAAAACAGGTACGAGGCATTGAATCACCTCTCTCCCTGTTATATGAACTTAGGAAGAGGCGATGATGCCAAAAAAATTTTCACCGCACTGAAGGACCGCGACAAACCAAGGCTATTCCATCTCTTTCCGGAAAGAGGTTTCTAATACCTCTCCCACAACTCTCCCCACTCCGTTTTGGCAAACTTCCGGATCATCTTTCGGCCTATGGTGGGATACCAGAAAAAATCATGGTAGACATTACTCGCAAAGGGCGCCCAGACGACAAGGGGTGAATGCAGGAGTATTTTTTCAAAGGGTCTGAGAAATCCGATGCGGAGCATCTGATCTCCCCAGATCACGAAGCTTTTTTTCGACTTGAACGCAAAATCCATCTCAGCGATGTCCTCCCCCACAACCTCGATCTCCGCAGGGTCACCCGTTCCCAGCTCCCTCTCATGACACATCCGGATGTAAGGGATCGACATAGGATCGAATCCCATGATCTTTGCGGCGATGGCATCGATGGCCACACAATCCGCACTGGCGAGGATGAGATTTTTTGCCTTCGGGACCATGGTCCTGGGGCCGGCCCCATCTCCACACACAGTGCCATCCATCACAGAAAAAATTCCGGGATGGAGCTCCTTCTGCATAATGAGCAAGTCCACCAGAACCTCATGGATGTACTTGTGGGCATAATGCCGAACCTCTTTTAGCAATCCCCCAAAAGCATTCTTTATGGCTCCGGTTGTCACGGAATGGCCATGAGTTTTCACTGTGGGGAGGTGAATGACATTTGTCCCGAAAAACATCTTCGGGATTTCTATCCCCTCCGGGAAGATTTGGTCCAGTTTTAGAAGTTTATCCTTGAAGGTGTACTTGACCCATTCGGCTTTATCAAGGGGAACAAAATTGATCCCATACTTCTCGAGGATGGGTGTCCACTTGTTGTTTTTCGCTCCCTTTATGGGATTTGTGACAACAGTCTTGTTCTCTACGGCAACCAGTTTCTCTTTTGTGTATCCATCCGCGAGAAGGGTTTGAACCAATCCGTCCAGCTGCCAGGGTTGGCTGGAACAAGATGGAAAGTACTTGGTCCAGGACAGGTTGAGTTTGATCAATGTGGTGTTATCTTTAGAGATAAACTGCTCGTAGTCGGCCAAACGCATGAGCTTTTTGTAATCGTCCAGAATGGACTCTGTCGAAGTCCTCAAAATAACAACCTTAGATCTTTCCATATCCTACCTCCCGAAATATATAATGAGTGCTGCCGAAATGATCCATAGGAAAATATCAAAAAGGAGAGGACGGTCCTTGAGGATCAATGTCTCTGGGGTTCCTCCCTCAGCCTTTTGATGAATGAGGTAGAGATACCGGAATATCCCATAGAGGACAAAAGGGATTGTCAGGATCAACTTGTTCGTCCCGAATTTTTCTATGGTCTCTCCAGAAATAGTGTAAAGACAGTAGGCGATAACAGTCGAGGCTGTGACGACAGAGATCATCTGATCCAGAAGATAGGGCGAATACTCTTTAAGGATAGGCCGGTGGTTTACGGCTTTCTCATCCAGGAGTAAAATCTCATGCCGCCTTTTGCTCAAGGCCAGGAAAAGCGCCAAGAGCGTCGTACAGATCAGAAGCCATGGCGAGATCTGAACCTGGATAGCCACAGCGCCGGCTATGACACGGAGAAAAAAACCCGAAGCGACAATGAACACGTCTAAGATGACAACATGTTTTAAGGCGAAGGAATAGGCGATCTGAAGGAAATAATAGACTAGACAAACCCAAAGAAATTCCTCGTTCACCAAAGATGCAAAGAGCAGGCTGATAAAACTCAGAATAACAAAAGCTGCAATGGCCTGTCTTTTCTTCAATTCTCCCGCAGCCAACGGCCGCTTCGACTTGATGGGATGGAGTCTGTCCTCTTCGATGTCTTTAAGGTCATTTAAGATATACAGAGCACCCGAAAGCAGACAAAAAACGGCAAAAGCCAGGAGCGACTGGAGAAACATCGATCGATTGAAGATGTTTTCCGAAAAAATGAGTGGAGCAAAAATGAAGAGGTTTTTCAGCCATTGCTGTGGCCGGATGGATTTGAAGAGCTCAACGAGTGCCATTGTCCATGATTGTATTTTTTTTTGCGCTCGGAATCAAATACTTCATAATTAAGTTACGTTTCCAAATCCGTGTTTGTGTTATTCCGAATGATTCGATTATATGATATCGAAAACACTCTCAGTTCCCCCAGCGAGGAAACTTCGCTCGGATCCGGGCTTCCCTCACATCTCCCCATGGGAGATGTACCATGCCCGTCCAGCCCTTCTCACGGTTTTCTCCATCACACAATCTGATCACTCAATAACGCTATCGAACATTCATAACATTTCAGATTTGGAAAAGTTCCCCGTGAAGTATTTAAGTATTTTCCCGTATAGAATTCAGATTTTTGCATTTTTTCTGATAAAGCTTCTGTACCCAATTCGAGCCAGATAAAGACCCACAAAAATGATAATCGCGCCCACTGCCTGCTGCCCAGTGATCCTCTCATCGATAAAGAAATAGGCAAAGATCACTGTAAATACAGGGATCAGATAGTTATAGATCGCGGTTTTGGTGTTCCCCACGCGTTGTACGGACACATACCAGATCACATAACAGATAACGAGGGCAAACAATCCCGAGTAAAGGAGTGATCCCCAAGCTTTGAGGGAAACAGTACGGTAGGGGATACGGGAGATGTCTTTGATAGTGAACGGGAGAAAGAATACGGTGCCGATTACCATGGTCAGAGTTGTCAGTTTTAATGGCGACATTCGCTCGAGAAGCGGTTTGGAAAACACAGTGAATACGGCCCAACAAATGTTTCCACAGAAGATCAACAGGTCGCCCCTAACGCTTAGAGAGGAGAATTGGAATGTCCCGAGTCGGTTAGCGATCACCAGATAGAATCCAACAAAAGAGAAAAGGATGCCCGCCCAAGCTGCGGGATGAACGTTCTCGTGCTTCATCAGAGAGCTCAGAAGGGCGATGAACACCGGCGTCATGGCAATGATGATCGCCGAATTGGAAGCAGTTGTCAGGTCGATTCCGTGGATGAATAACATCTGGTAAGCGGTGTTGCCGATGAGCCCGAGGAAAATAAGCTTTCCGAACGTTTTTTGGTCGACCTTCAGGCTTTCACCGCTTAAAACAAGAATAAGGACAAGCACTACAGAAGCGAAGAGCAATCGGATACCGTTGAAACCTAGTGGAGACAACTCTTTGAGCGCTATTTTTACCATGGAAAAATTTACCGCCCATAACAGAATGGCCATAAGCATGAGGGCATCGGTCGTTCCGAATTTTTTGTAGTCTACATTTCCAATCTGTGTGTTTGTCATTTTTTTCGAAGACAGAGTATACTTCAATAAATCATAATATCAAAATCTAAATTCTAAAAAACACAGAGAAATTCATCGCTCAGAACTTGCGACTGGAATTTTTTATTGTTTGGGCCGTGGATAGTGAACTTCCACAGTCGAGATCAGACCGCCCCGCGGATTGAATTCTCCCACCACAGAGGCCTTCACCGGACCACAGGCTTTTACGATATCCTCGAGTATACGGTTGACCGCGTTTTCATAGAAGATTCCCAAATTTCGATAGGCCAGGAGATACATCTTTAGGGACTTAAGTTCCAAACAGCTCTTGTCAGGAACATAGGATATAAATATCGTCCCAAAATCAGGGAGTCCTGTTTTTGGACAGATCGACGTGAATTCAGGATAATCTATTTTTATTTCATAATTGGGGAATTGATTGGAAAATATGTCGATTCCCGGGAGTCGGGTCCTTAAACCAGCCTTCGCCTCTTTTTCTGTATAACCTGTGTTTTTGGTCTTTTTTTCCTTCATTTTTTTATGCCAAGAACTTTCGGTTCAGTATATACCAACTGCCAATCGATCACAAATGAAGAAACTTTCCAAAGATTACCGCTAGGATTTTTCGCCAAAACGTTAAGGCCTTTGCCTCTCTTATGTTTTAAAAGTAATAACGGATTCGAAACTCTAACCGAAAGTCGTTCTGTTTCTCTCCAAATTCACTGCCGCTTTTTCCCAGCAGGACCGCAATTTTCGCCCGGAGCTCCAGGTTAGTGATGGGGTTATAAAGTAATTCCGGTGTCAGGGAAAAACTTTTATCTGTGAGGTTAAAAATGCTGGTGAAAGAGGGAATAAAATAAAGGATATCCCATGGCTCTTTTTGGCTTATCCGGAGATAGAGATAATCCTGCATGGGAGCGAATGTTCTATAAGCCTGGCCTGCTGCACCAGCCAAGAAGTTGAGCTGACTGTCATCTCCTGTTAACAGATAGGACTGGTATGCTTGCTCAATAAGAAAATAAAAATCTCCCATCTCGTTGAAGGTGTAACCGTTGCCGTTTGAGAAATATTCGAAGATAAAGGTCGTATCCGTCCTGGTGAGAAATCGGGCACCCAACAGGTAGCTAGTGCTGGCATAACTTTCCTCAGCTACGTT
Organism: uncultured Eubacteriales bacterium; assembly: GCA_964640835.1. GTDB lineage: Bacteria > Acidobacteriota > Aminicenantia > Aminicenantales > Aminicenantaceae > WTAW01. Next base: position 4,215 of record CAZXJE010000117.1, on the reverse strand, counting down.
TTCATCTCGGTCTATGACCTTTTTGCTGTAGTCAGGTATATAAGCCAATTCACCGTGTATTTCAAAATTAGAGGTTACATTGCGGGAAAAGTCTATCCCATAACGGGCCTGCACGCTCTCTCCCAACAAAAACATGATATCTATATCGGTGTCATAAAACAGAAAATAGAGCTTCCCGCCAAAATTCAACTTATTCCGCTCTCCAAAATCGCTGTTGATATGGTCATATACAGGTACGAGGACCGGAGTAAGAGTGATGGTTTTCAATTTCCCCTGGAAGCTCTTGATATAATCCATAGATACCACCACAAAACCTTCGAGGGCAAGATCGGGATCATTGGGATTCTTGGGGCGATCAATAAAAGCAACAGGATTCCAGGCATAACCCTTGCCCCATTTCATGCGTTTTTTGCCGGCATCAAGATGAAAAGAAAGAGACGGTTTTACCGAGAGAAAAGCTTCATAAAAAGTCGTATCGTAAGACCAACCTGAAAATGACTTGGTGATATCCGTATTTGTGCGTATTTTTGCCTTGACAATACCTTTCTCGTAGCTCATATCCAAAAGGGCATTAAAATTGTACTCAGGGATTGTTTTCCCTTCTTTAAGGCTGTAAAACTTGAGCCTATAAAACCAGGAGTTTCTATCCAGGCCGAAGAGAACGGGACGAAATTCAAGATATCCACCGAATTGAAACGGCCTTTTTTCTATCTCGGTAAGATCAAGAGTATACTCTTCCTGCGCAGACAGGCCTGAGACCGATAGACATAAGAGGATAAGAATAAGAAAGGTTGAACGCACTTATCTCAATGATTCCAGGTTGGGTAAAAAGGGCAACGTAAAAACTTCATCCTTGAATTCCCTTTGCTTGATTCCGGCGAATATCATCACCGATTTATAACCTTTATGAAGAGGACTCTCGGTTTCAATCACTGAAGGCCTGATAATACCTCCCCCAAAATCCTTGATCTGTTTGAAATAAATGGTTTTGATCAGCATGGAAGCCTCTGTGAGGCATTCAATCTTACTGGGCAAGTTTTTCTCTTTATCCGCCCACATTTCCAATCGATCATAGGCAACGGAATTTGTTTTCGCCTTCAGGTGTAAAATATATTGGTCCCTCAGGTCTTCAACCTCCACGACATTATATTCCTCTGCATAATCCAGCCTCAGAATATCCGCATTATTGAATACCCCCCCGACAACGGATTGAAGGCTGGTTATTCGAACAGGTTTGCCCACATTAGGGATGTACAACCACATGTTCTCATCCAGCCGCAGGGTGCTTCTGCCTTTTTCACTGGCGGGTGAAATAAAAAGTGCAGCGATTTTATCTTTCCCTTTTTTAACCGTAAAAAGCACAAACTCTTTTTCTCTCCCGTTCGGTTCGATGTTGATAAGCTTCCTGTAGGACTCGAAGGATTCCGGATTCAAATTCCTATCCACCTGCTCGAGGAGTTGAGTGTTGTCGATGGCGAAAACAGGCAATAAAAAAAGTGGAAATAGAAAAGATATAAAAAAAACAAACACGATTTTTTTCATATCCGATCTTCCTTCTCCAGAATCTCTCGAATGGCCTCCTCGACGTTTCCCTCAAACTCACAATAAGTAATGTCTTGCACTTCAAGCGCATCTCGCATTTTGTTCCCGATGCTTCCTGCAACAACTACAGTCACATTTCTTCCGGCAAGAAAATTTGCCGCCGAAACTCCCGCACCACCTCTGTTATCCTTATATGGATTTTCAACAACTTCCGATAGTTTCCCTTCGCTATCAACAATAAGAAAGTAGGGGCACCGCGCAGCAACATGGCTTACCGAATCCTTTAAAGTTTCTCCATCGGCTGCAACTGCAATAATGACTTTTTCTCCTCCCATAAGATATGGTTGGAATATCAAAACGAATGTAATGAAAACAAGCATTACTCGAAACATGGTTTATCTCCTATTTCTCTCAAAATGAAAAATTCAATAATAATACTGTTAAATCCATTATACGCTGACTTAGAAACATGATAAACATTATACATGTCTAAGAGCATCAACGGGCTCCATCCTTGACGCTTTAAATGCCGGCTGAAACGCAGCAACAACCGATACAAAAATCACTATGGCTGAAATCCAGACAATATCTCCAGCACTTAAACTGGGGGAGAGAACAAGGCCTGACTGTCTTCCGAAATTGAAAGTGATTTTTACAAGGTTAATCAAAAACACAATAGCAATAGCCAGAATATTTCCCGCAGCAGCGCCAAAAATACCGAGGAAGAATCCCTCGATCAAAAACAGGGAGAGAATTTTCTTCGGCTTGGTCCCGATGGCTGAAATGGTGCCGATTTCCCTGATCCGTTCAAACACGGCCATGATCATGACATTCATAATGCTGACTAGGACTATCGCAATGAGCATGAGTTTGATGAAAAACGTCATAACATCTATCATCCTGGCGACATTATAGAATGGAGAGAGTTTCTCCCATGTGCGGACATCAAAAAGTAGTTTTCCCTGCTTGTTGAGTTCCTTTGACAGCATTTCATCGAGTCTATTGCTTACAGCATTCAGCTTGCTGAAATCTTTAAGCCTAATGGCCACCTCGCTGATCTCCATTTCGTCCATTCGTAAAACTTCCATGGCATCTTTGATGTGCATATAGCCATCCCGGCCTCCGGGCCCGGTCACGCTCTCGATAATGCCACCAACCACAAATTGTTTGCCATTGACCGAACCATCCCGGTTTGTTGCTATCACAACTACTGTGTCTCCTACCTTGACTTTCAGCCCGGTTGCCAGCAACTCGGGGATCAGGATCTCCCCTTCTTTTATGGATTTCTCCCCCTGTTTTATCCTGGAGAGAAAAAGCGGGACTGTGGCGATCTCTTTTTCGGGGTAGACTCCGTTTACCCTGATGTTAGTCGTCTCTATAAAATTGCTAAACATTCCCCCGAATTTTATTCTCGGTGAAAAAGCTTCGATAGCTAAAATTTCTTCCATAGTTTTTTCAAGTTTTTTTTCCGCTTTTTCGCTGAGATTCAGTGTCAAAGGCAGGCTGTCGATAGAGGCGACATATCCTCTTTTATGGACCTGGAGGTGTCCAAGCATGGAATCTGTGATCTGGCCGATCATTATATATTTGAACGAACCGGAAGCAGCGACAAACACCAGCACAAACATGACGCCAATTGCAATGAGAGAGGATGTCAGGAGCGTTCTCCTTTTGTATCTGGTCAAATTCCGCACGGCTATTTTAAAAAGTTTAAGCATGCCGGCCACCTTTTCCCTGAGTCCGGCCGATAAGCATGCCGTCCTGGAGTGTATAGACGATCTCCACCTCGCTAACTATCTTTGGGTCATGCGTAGAAAAGATGAAGGTCACACCGAATTCCTCCTTCATCTGTCGCATAATATCAATGACCATAAAGGCCGTCTTGCTATCTAAATTTGCCGTAGGCTCATCAGCCAGCACAAGTCGTGGATTGGTCACCAGCGCTCGCGCTACAGCAACCCTCTGTTTCTGTCCACCGGAAATCTGATCAGGATATTTATCTTTCTGATCCGTCATCCCGACAGTATTCAAGAGTGAATTAACGCGGTTTTTTCTTTCCTCCGATGGTATATTCTGCACGATCAAAAGTGGATATTCGACATTTTCATAAACCGTCAAGACAGGAATAAGATTAAAATCCTGGAATATGAACCCGAGATTTTTTCCCCGAAAAGAAGCTGCTTCTTTGCGTGTCAGTTCAGAGGTATTCACCTCTGAGACCTTCAATGTCCCAGAAGTGGGTTTGTCCAGACAGCCGATAAGATTGAGCAGAGTTGTTTTTCCGCTTCCTGAAGGACCTATAAAAGAAATGAAGGAAGCTGGTTCTATTTCGAAGCTCACGGATTTCAGAGCTTCCACCTTGATTTCTCCCAAACTGTAGGTCTTTGTTAAATTTTCCGCATTGACTAAACTCATAATAAACCTCGAACTAAAATTTTAACCTCAGTTTTCTGAAGAATTAATTAAAAATCAAATTATGCCATTCTTTAACATCTTCTACAACAATTCATTCATCAGGATAATCGGTCAGAAGAAATACTCTATTGAGGATTTATTCCTAAATGTTTTACGTGCTTTTTTCACCAGGTTTGTTGTAAAAACCAAAGTTCCTCTTGACAACTGATGAAGCTCAGGATATATTCTAATTGAGAATGATTATCATTGTCAATAAAG
>CAZXJE010000116.1:0-10798 GCA_964640835.1 uncultured Eubacteriales bacterium | reverse complement strand
CTGCCATAAGGGAAGGGCGAACTTTATCTAATGCCTTCTCTATTTTTTCTCTCATTTTTTTCTCCTTTATGTGAATTATTCATAAAATCTGATCACTCAAAGTCCTTCATTATAGCATCTAGTTTTTTTTCATCAATATCCAGCGCTGTTAGTGCGATCGGTGTGTCGCTGGGCAAACTCAAGTCGTCAAAAGACGGCCGTTCTTCATGATAGAGAAGCCCAATGGGAATTTGGCTCCGATCAGAGAGCACCTCCAGCGCCTTTTTTCTGTTTTTGGCACTGTAATCTGTGTCGTCATCCAGATTGACGATGTTTTCCTTAAACCATTTGTAGGTGTTTATTTTGTTGTGGGTGACACATGGACTCAGCATTTCAATCAAGGAGAAACCGTTGTGTGTCATACCCTCAATGATCAATGCTGTCAGATGTTCGGGATTCCCCGAGAATCCACGGGCTACGAATGTACCGCCCGACACGATGGCCAGTCGAGGTCCATCTAGCGGGGTTTCTTTAGAGCCGAAGGGCGAAGAAACCGACACATATCCTTTTTGGCTCGTGGGAGAAGTCTGACCTTGTGTTAGGCCATAAACACGATTGTCTACAACAATGCAAGTTATATTGACATTTCTTCGATTGGCGTGGATAAAATGGCCCATACCGATAGAATAGGCATCTCCATCCCCACTGACAGCCAGGACTGCCAGGCTTGAATTTGCAAGCTTGATACCTGCAGCCACTGGAAGGGCTCTTCCGTGCAACCCATGGAATCCATAGGCATTAAAATAATTGTTGAGCCGCCCATGGCAGCCGATGCCCGTCACGATCACCATTCTTTCGGGCGGAATTTGGAGAGATTTGACGGCCTTTTTCAGAGCTGTGAAGATGCCATAGATGCCACACCCCTTGCACCAAGTGGGATCATGGAGATGATAGCTGTCTTTCTTCACTGTTCTAGTACTCCAAGCATGCTCTCTGCAATCTCAACGGGCCTAAAGGTGTGACCAGAATATTTATTGATCTTATGGACACGGGAACACTCGACGCCCTGGCCCTGGATCAATCGGCTCAATTGTCCTGAATAATTATTTTCCACGACAAACACAGTGTTGCAGCTACTCATAAATTTTTCGACCTCTGCCGCAGAAAACGGCCAGAGAGTGCGCACCTGCAGATACTTGGTCGAGATCCCTTTTTCCTTGAGTTGATCCATGGCCTCCCTGATCGGACAGACTGTTGATCCAAATCCGATGATCCCGATATCCGCCTCATCCTTCCCCCAAAGTTTGGGCAAAATCACATCTTTGGCAGCGATATTCAGTTTGGTCATCCGTTTGTCCATCATTTTGATGCGGATCTCTTCATCTTCGTCACGATAACCCTTCTCATCGTGTTCGTTTCCCTCCACCATGTGGATTCCATGCGCCATGGGGGGAACGACTCGCGGTGATATACCGTTTTCGGTGAACACATACCTTTTGTAATCCTCTATCTTAAGAAGCTCGTCCTGGGAAAGGAGCATGCCCCTGTCAATGGCCACTTGGGACAAGTCGAACTTTTCTACTGTATAGAAATTCTGACCATAGTTCTGTTCTGTGAGCAAGATCACAGGACACTGGTATTTCTCTGCAAGATTAAACGCATCGGTCATGAAATAAAAACATTCTTCGATGGTTCCTGGGGAAAGGACTATTCGTGGGAAATCTCCGTGCGCTCCGAACACCCATTGATTCAAATCAGATTGTTCGGGACGTGTGGGTAATCCTGTACTCGGGCCGGCCCGCTGCACATGCGCAACAACTATGGGGATCTCGGCCATCCCAGCTAGACTAAAGCCCTCCATCATCAAGGATGCTCCGGGGCCTGAAGTTGCGGTCATCGATCTCAAGCCTGCATAAGCAGCTCCCAGTGCCATGTTTATGGCAGCAATCTCATCCTCTGTTTGCACAACCAAACCGTTAAATTCATGAATATGTTTGAGAAGCCACTGCCAAATTTCAGTGGCTGGACAGATCGGGTACGCAGCAAAGAAACGGCAACCGGCAGCAAGCGCTCCCAAGGCGATGGCTTCATCTCCAGATATAAAAAGCCGATTTTTATCGGGCCTCTCCTCAAGAGTGTGTCTCTCCTCTTCTTTGACGATCTTCTTTGCTTCGTCACATCCGAGTCTCAGAGCCTGGATGTTCTTTTCGACGATCTCTTTACCTTTTCTTTTGAGGAAAACCTCAGACAATACCTCTTCGATGATCTTCAGGTCCAGGTCCAGAATGTAGCACAGGCCACCCAAAAGGATGGTGTTTTTGAATATCTCGCTCTTGAAGTTCTTTTTGGCTAGCTCTCTCATGGGGAATTTGTGAAACGTCCGGCCTCTTTTTGGGGAAAGCCGGACACTTTCTGTAACGCCTCCCTCGCAGAGGATAACGCCATTGTCAGCGACAGAGTTGATATGCCTGAGGATAGAGTCACAATCAAAAGCCATGAGCACATCGATACAATCCCCCCTGCTGTAAATCTTATTCAGGCTAGCCCGGATCGTGTAATTCGTGGCTTCCCCTCTGATGTTTGATGGGAAATCCCTGTAGGTGACAACTTCCCATCCTTGCCTTTTCAGGATCTTTCCGAGGACATTTCCGGTAAAAAGCACACCATCCCCCGCCTGTCCTGCGATCATGACTTGGATATCGTTAATCATTTGATCTTCAAAGATATATTTATCATTTTACTCATTCAGAGTCAAGACTCTATATATCCTATCATACTTATAGAGTATTGTCCATTCAGGCACATCGCCCAGGTCCGGAGGCTCGTTGACATCGAGCGATGAAGGAAAGACGGCGCAGAAAGATCCAAAAAACAAATTATACAAAATATAAAAGATCAGGAAGAAAGGAGAAAAAAGGCTAGGTTATTTCGGCCCTGACCTTGTCGAGGTCGATTATACCGTCAAGCTTGTTGTCGCGGAAAATCGTTTCGCGCCGTTCCACTCCGGTCGAAACGATGGATACTTGTGTCTCAACGAGATCCTCAATACGTGAGATATAGTCTTTGAATTCCTGGGGGAGTGTCTTAAACTCCGTGTTTTGTGTGACAGAGGCGCTCCATCCTTTATGCACCTCATACTGCGGTTCCACTTTATCGAGAATCCAGTTTTCTGTGGGGAAATTTTTCATTACGGTCCCTTTATATTTGTAACCCACACAGATCGAGATCTCATTAACTCCGTCTAACACATCCGATTTTGTCAGGGCAATGGATGAAAGCCCGTTTAAACGGCAGGCGTAGGAAATGGCAACGGCATCAAACCATCCGCACCTTCGAGGACGGCCGGTTGTGGCGCCAAATTCTTTTCCCTTCTCGCGGAGGTATTGTCCCCACTCGTCATGGATCTCGGTCGGAAAGGCTCCCTCTCCCACACGAGTCGTGTAGGCTTTGGCTATACCAATCACAGCATCGATCTTGTCAGGACTGATCCCCAATCCTGTGCACACTCCTCCAACTGTAGAGTTCGATGTTGTCACAAAAGGATACGTACCGTGATCGATATCCAGAAGTGCTCCTTGAGCACCTTCAAAAAGCACTGATTGTCCGGCCTTAAGTCGTTCATTCAGAATAAGAGAGACATCCTTGATGTATGCTCCAATTTCGGCAGTATACCCCGCATATTCATCAAAGGTTTTCTTCGGATCGATCAATGGCGCTCCGAAATGAGCCAAAAAAATGTTCTTCTCATCAACATTCAGCTCAATTTTCTCTTTGAGCAGAGACTCATTCAGAAGGTCGCCGACCCTGATCCCACAACGGGCCATCTTATCCACATAAGCAGGACCGATCCCTCTCATCGTTGTCCCGATCTTTTTTCTGCCCATCCTTTCTTCACAAACTTTCTCCCAGGCAGAATGATAGGGCAGAATCAGATGGGCATTCTTGCTAACCACGATGTTTTCGCCCACATCCACGCCCAGTTCATGCAGCTCGGCGATCTCTTTAAGAAATGCTTTTGGGTTGAAAACCACACCATTCCCGATCATGCAGAGCTTATCCGGGTGGAGGATTCCTGATGGGATGAGATGGAGGACAATTTTTTTGCCGTTTACATAAACCGTGTGTCCAGCGTTATGCCCTCCCTGAGATCGGGAAACGACGTCAAAAGATGGAGTGAAAAGGTCAACGATTTTCCCCTTGCCTTCATCGCCCCACTGCATGCCAAGAACAACACAATTCGCCATAAATATCCCTCAAAAGGCACCTGAAATTTGTCAAGAAAAACCACTGAATCCTGAATTCTATCAGAAGTCAAACAGATTCACAAGCTCAAAAACTCACGGAAATCTGAACCAAGAGCATGTCGTTTTTTTTGTCGAAGCCCTTCTCACGGTTAAACTGATATTCCAGCTTGAAAAAGGCCGTTTGGGAAAGGTTGTAAACCGCGCCTAAGGCCCAACGCTCTCTATCCTCGGATATTCCAAGTCCGGGAAGCAGCGGATTAATAGAACTGTCCCCATGAAAAGGGTCTTCAAAGTCATAACGCTGATAACTTGCTACTGGCCAGAGACCCTGAATGTTAAACGTCAGAAGCGCAAAATATCCTTTTCCTGAACCGTTTTCATAACCTGCGGGATTCTCGTTGTCAGCCCACGTGAACTCGCCTATCAACTGATAATTCTGACTGATAAAGGAAACATCGAAACATTGGAGAACCAAGTTCCGGCTGTTGTCGTCGTCATATTTCCCTCTGTAATAGGAATATCCCACTTCGAATTTCTGATCGACATTCCACGCCACTCTCCCGCCGAATCCTTTATCTCTGTTGTTGTCCTTAAACTGCTGGCCCTCATGGAGCCAGTCGCCTTCAGCAAGGCCGTTCCCCACATAGGCTGAATAGAGCACCCCGGCGATCGTTCCGGACACCTGGACTCCGATGTCTCGCCACATCGCCGGATAAAAATACTTAACATTCATTGGCGGTTCGATAAGAAATGTCTGGTAAGCGCGGCTGTTTTCGTTGTATCTGCCAAAGGGTAGGAGATAAAGACCCAAATTGAAGTTGAAAGCATTGGAAGCAGAGAATCCCAACAGGATTTGATTTAATTTGACTTGAGTATCCTGTTGGAGCACCACCTCGGCCACATAATTCACTTTTGCAGCGAGAAAACCCGAAAAAATGAGCCCCAGTTTTGGATTCTGGAAGCTTCGATAAGGATAAGCACTTTCATCCTGTCCATCCAGATAATCCACCGAAAGATACCCGTTGATGTTGAATTGATTATTCTGAGCAGAAACCACCGTGGCGCAGAAAAAACAGAGGACAAAGAGAAAAAATTTTCTCATATTACAGAAAAGTCAAACTCGTCTTCCAAAAGGGCTTCCTTCCACTCACTGACATTGGCCTTTTTTGTAATGATACGTGTAATATCTCTCACGCCGTCTTTAGTACCCATCCAGATCGCTCCGACTATAATCCCATCCTGAAGGACAACCTTTTTATAAATCCCCTCTTCCCTTATCTCTTTTCTGAACTCTTCGAACTCCCCCTCCTCTGGATTCACCAAGCCTATCGAAGTGAGATGAACACCCATGACTTTGAGCGTGTTCGAAGGGATTGTACCCAGATACTCTTTTTGCTGACCGAAGACATTGTGAGCCGCCGAACGCGCCTGTTCGAACGATGCTGGTATGATTCCGTATACTCTGCCTTTGTGTTGAACGGCATCACCCACTCCATAAATCAAAGGATCACTGCTCTGAAGATATTCATTGACGATCAATCCGCGCTCCACATCCAGCCCTGCTTCCTGAACCATTGAGATGTTGGGTCTCGCTCCTGCAGCCACCAAAGCCATATCCGCTTCCCATTCATCTCCCCCCTTGAATCTCACCCCACTGATTTCTTCCCGTCCCTTAAAATTCTCAGTGACCGTGCCCACTCTTACCTTGATGCCCATTCGCTCGATGTGATGTTGTAGAATAGATGCCCCCTGCTGATCCAGCTGCCTTGGCAGTAACCTGTCGAAAAACTCGACCACGCCGACCTGTGCACCCCGTGTGTTAAGAGCTCTGGCGATCTCAAGCCCCAGAAGCCCTCCGCCGATCACCACAACATTCGGATGATCGGCCATATACTCCAAGATCCTGTATGCATCATCGAGGTTCCAGAGTGTGTAAATCCCCTTTTTTTCTGTTCCTTGGAAGGGAGGAACAAAGGAATAAGATCCGTTTGCAACAATGAGTCTGTCGTATCTTTCCTTGTGCCCTTGATCGAGTTCGATCTCACAGGATGCGGGGAGGATCTTCTTTACAGGTTTGGAGAGGTGGATACGGATATTTTGGTTTGTGTACCAATCTTCGGGAAAGGCAAACAATCTTTCAAAAGGGATCCGTTCGGCAAGAAAATCGATCAGATTCGGACGGGGATAATAATGGTATTTCTCCCTGGCAAACACATCGATTTCCACATCTTGATCGAGTTCCCTGAGAGTTTTGGAAAAGATGATGCCAGATATACCATTCCCGATTACGACAATTCGCATTTTTTAGATTCTTTTCCTAGGTTCAGGCCATTTTTTGAAAAAACTCTTTACCCACGCCACACTGCGGACAGACCCAGTCATCCGGCAGGTCATCAAAAGCTGTTCCCGGCGCTATCCCATTTTCTGGGTCGCCTTTCTCCGGATCATAAATGAAACCACACGCTGTGCATTCCCATTTTTCCATCGTGATTCTCCTTTTGGCATTATTTAATCTTCTTTGAACCGATCAATCCCATTCAAGAACATGTTCATCATATTCTTTTTCAAGCTTCAGCTTATGCGCCTTTTCTTGTTGCATGAGAAACTGGAATAACTTTTTTAGCTCTTCATCCGTGGCATTTTTTTCAAGGTTTGAATAAAGTTCCACAGCTTCCTGTTCCTTTTTAGCTGCAAATATGAGCAGATCCTGGAAGGTCATATCTTCGGTAGGCGCTTCTTCGGTTAAATAATCACTGATCTTCAAATCAAGGACTTCTTTGATCTCAAATGATTCGATCTTCTGATCAGTGATTCCTTCAAGAAGACTCTTGTGTTTTTTCTCTTCATCCTGAAGCTCGAGCAAAAGCACTCTTAATCCTGGAGATTGTGTCAATTCGCTCATTTTCCCGTAGGATGAGATAGCTTTCTCTTCCCTGGAAATCGCAAATTCCAAAATATCCTGAAAGTTTGATAGATCCATAGTCACTCCTTTCTATTTTCTCCCTGATCCGATGATTTACAGTAAAGTAAGCACGGCATATTATTATAATGACTTCGCCTTGCATTTTCCAGCGTATTGGATTATTATTTTCTCTCTCAATGAAAACAAAAGCTATTCTCAGTCTTATCTTAGGCTGGTTCATACCAGGTCTGGGCCACGTCTTTTTGAAAAAATACGGTCGAGGTTTGGTCTTTTTTCTCTGTATCTCCTGCATGGCCGCTCTTGGCCTCCTCATTGGAGGGAAGATCTATTCCTTTCAGACAGAAAACCCTCTGACCATACTCGCCTTTTTCTCTGACCTTGGGATCGGAGCTCTCTATTTCTTGTCTCAAATCATTTCCATCGGTCTCGGAAATATTAAAGCGGTGACATTCGAATTCGGGACTGCTTACATCGCCGGTGCAGGACTTTTGAACTATCTCGTTGCCTTGGATGCTTTTGACATCGCCTCGGGGAAAAAGAAATGATACTGAAAAGCCACATTCTATCGATGGTCTTGTACACATTTTTTGTCTGTGTCGTCCTGGCCCTCATCAGAAGAGGCGAGAAAAAAGCCCAGATCAAATACGCTCTATCCCTGTTTATCATCATGGTCATCGGAGCCATCATCTTCGGCTGGTTTATGTTCTTGTTCATCTAGTATCTCCACTATATAATTGCATTACCATTTCCTTTTTATAATCGTATTTTCCATTCCTGTTCTTTCTAGAAAGGTAAGATAATTGTACTGTGGAGCAGTGGGACTGGCTTGAGCGACATCGGAAGATTTAGCCTTCTCGAATCGTTCTTCGAGGGTAGTCGATGGAATCGACCCCGAGGACTGTGTGAGCATGTGATAATTAGACGGATGATGAAAAGTATAACTGAGGAATATCTTGGCATGAGTTTGAGCAAACATGCGGAGTTCCGCAGGGCCTATAAAAAAAAGAGGGGCCATCCTTTTAATAATTCAATGGGTGGGGGGGGCGGCGTGAAAAATCTAAAGGGAGCGAAAACAGTTCTGTTGCTCCGCCTTTGAAACGGAAAATCGATGTGTTATAATCTTCACCCATTCTGTTAATTTGATATGACGGCTGCACCGATAAACATAAATGGGCCAAACGGCCTAAACAGGCCGAACGGATCAAATAGTCTGATATGATCGAGCTATACCACATCTGGAAGCAATACCAAAAAGCGCAGTGGGCTCTTTCGGATATCACATTTCATGTGGACAAAGGGGATTTCTGTTTCATCACGGGACCGAGCGGGTCCGGGAAGACAACGTTACTCAAGATCCTATATCGCCAGATTTTTCCCACCGAGGGACAGATCGTCATCGACAACAGAAACATCCTCAAGATCTCTGACCACAAGATCTATCAACTGCGAAGACATATGGGGATTGTCTTCCAGGATTTTCGGTTGGTCTTTCACAAAAAAGTGTTCGAGAACGTGGCTATCGTCCTTCAAGTACTGGGGGTACCCAGGAAAGAGATCAGACGAAGAGTCTTTAATTCTCTAAGGATGGTCAATCTTCACAACAAAATGTGGGAATACCCAGCGCACCTCTCTTATGGGGAACAGCAGCGAGTGGCCATCGCACGTGCGGTCGTCAACAGTCCCAAGATCATCTTGGCGGATGAGCCAACAGGGAATCTTGATACAGAATTGGCCTTTGAAATCATGAGTTTGTTCAAGGATATCAACAAAAAGGGGGCGACTGTTCTCATCTGTACTCATGACAGAGAGCTCATCCGGAATTTCGGTCAAAAAATCCTATTCCTGTATAAGGGAAAATTGTTGAGAAAGGAAACACTCTAATTTTTCAAAAACTGAAGCATTTTCTGACAGAGACTTCAAACAACATCTGGCAGTATAGGGTGCGCAATTTTTTCTCGATAACGATCATTTGCTTGACTTTCCTCACAGTGGGAGTCTTTCTTGCACTCGCTAACAATCTCGAACATGTGGCCGACCAAATTTCCAATAACATGGCAGCAGTCTTCTTTTTGGACAAGGAGATCTCAGGAGAACAACTCAAGGCTGTAGAAGAGGAATTGGAGCGGTCTCCACTTGTTCTGGAAACGACATTTGTGAGTGCAGAACAGGCTGTGGACAAATTTAGAGAAAAGTTTCCAGAACTTCAAGCGATCATCGAAAATATAAAGATCAATCCATTCCCCCCTTCAATTGAAACGACATTTAAAGAAAAGTCCATCGCTTTCAGAGAGGCCTCGGGACTCATCACTCGGATCAAAAAAATGCCGGGAGTAGAGGAGGTCCAATTCAATCAAGAATGGGTCGACCGCGTGAATTCATTCTCCCGACTGGCCAAAGCGGTCGGTTTTTTCCTTGGAGGAATACTGGTTCTGGCATCCTTTTTCATCATCTCCAATGTGATAAAATTGAACGTCTTTGCGAGAAAGGATGAAATTGAAATTCTTCGGCTCGTGGGGGCGACGAACACATTTATAAGAGTGCCATTCCTCCTTGAAGGAATCACGCTGGGCATTATTGGGGGATTGGTCTCTCTCTTCCTCCTTTTCCTCTTGATAAATTCGATCCCTATCTATTTGGGATCCAGGCTCGGAGTATTGAACGAACTGATCAATTTCCGCTATCTCTCGTTCTCCCAATCCATCACGATCGTAACAGAGGGAGGTATTATCGGTTTTCTGGGAAGCCTTACCTCGCTCACACGTTTCCTAAAGACGTAAAACTCTTTACATACCATGAAAAAGTTGTGAGGCGAGATGGTGAGCCATACGAAGGGGTTCAGGGAGCCTATATTTGGAATACTCGAGAACAAGCTCTCGCGAAACCTGAAAATCAATTTTATGGCCAGGAGAGACAAAAACGGGCTTGACTCCCGTACGAGTGCGCAAACAATATCCGACTATCTCGTGACTGGCATTTTCCAGTTCCGAGTATTCACCCCTTTCCTCTCCAGGAGATCGAAAGGGAAAAAATGAATTTTTTGCGCATCCGATTGTGCTGATATCCAGAACCACTCCCACATGGGATGCAAGCCCCATCTTCCTGGGGTGAGCGATTCCATTGCCATCAAGAAGTGTCACATCGGGCTTTTTGTAAAGTTTTCGGAATGCCCTTAAAAAAACAGGCCCCTCTCGAAAACTCAGAAATCCAGGCATATAAGGGATGGGGATTTCACCCATTTCCTTAGCGACCTCAACGATTACGAATTCGGGCATTTTATAGACGACGACAACCACACCGATTTTTCGTTTCTCCTCATCATAGCTGGAGTCCACTCCAGCCACTAGCTCGACTTCTCGTTCCTCCCAGGTAAGGTCTAATCTGGAAGATAAGCGCTTATGTGCTTCAACAGCCTTTTTAAAATCGAACACCAAGTTTCTCCTCCTTACGAGTATACTTAAAAATGATTAATCGTGAAACAGTCTTTATATTCTTCTGCGACATAATAAGGCAAATGCTTATCTGCGTGGTGTTCTTTTCTATGAGGATGGGATAGTAAACATAGCATGCAGTTCCAAATCCGTGATGTCATGAATGCGGAATAGCGTTATTGAGTGATCAGATTGTGTGATGGAAAAAACCGTGAGAAGGGATG
>CAZXJE010000115.1:7760-10849 GCA_964640835.1 uncultured Eubacteriales bacterium | reverse complement strand
ATACTTGATTGATGAAAAAAACCTCAGTAATATAGGTGATATTTATGGCACACAATACACTGTGGAGGTAGAGATCGATGGAACACATCGTGCAGTTTTTAGCGGGATTGCCTTTGTTTGAGGGCTTTTCTGCAGAAAAAATGGAAGAACTTATCGATAATTGCTATTTCAGAACCTACGCTCCCGGGGAAGTGATCATTCAAATGGGACAACATGGCCGATTTCTTGGGATTATGCTCGATGGAGAGGCTGAGGCCATGATCCCAAGCAGATCGGGAAAACGGATCAAGATCGGCGAGATAAAACAAGGTGGTTTTCTCGGAGAGATCTCGTTGCTTACGGGTGAGCCTACAAATGCAGATGTCATTGCTGTAACGAAATGTGAGCTTTTTCTAATTCCGCCAGAGAGTTTTACAAAATATATCGCCATCAATCCTCAGTCCGTAAGGGTGATGGCAAAAACTATCACGGAAAGACTAAGAGCTCGCCAACACAATGAAGAAGAGCAGATGCGGATCGAGGCTGCATGGCAGAGTGTGCCAGATCCTTACGGATTAGAGCTTTCTTCTCCGACACCCCATAAAATCCTGGTGGTCAACTGTGGAAGTTCTTCTCTCAAGTACAATTATTTTGATACAGAACGGCCATCGGATAATTGTGAAGGAATCGTAGAAAGAATCGGGCTCGAGACATCACGCATCGTATCCAAGCATGGTAAAAAGAGAACGACCAGGGAGCTCGGGAGCATTGGTTATGAGGAAGCTTTTAAAGCGGTCGTTGAATCACTTACGGATCCAGATGAAGGAGTGATCCAGGATATGGAAGAGGTCAGTACAGTGGGGCATCGTGTGGTCCATGGAGGTGCGAAGTACAGTCATCCGGTCATCATCGATGACGATGTAATCAAGGATATTGATGAATTTTCACGCTTGGCGCCTCTCCATAACCCTCCAAACCTGATGGCGATCAAGGAGAGTATCCGCCTCATGCCTAAAGTCCCCCAAATCGCCGTATTCGATACTGGTTTTCACCAGAAGATGCCTCGACATGCCTATCTCTATGGTCTCCCCTACGAACATTATGAAGAGGATCAGATCCGTCGATACGGTTTTCATGGCATATCCCACAATTATGTGGCGCTGCAGGCTGCTGCTTATTTGAGGCGGAATTTTCGAGAAATGAAGATCATCACCTGTCACCTGGGGAATGGGGCTTCTGTATGTGCTGTCGATCATGGAAGGTCAGTGGATACCACAATGGGTCTGACTCCCTTGGAAGGGCTGATCATGGGAACCCGATGTGGGGATGTAGATCCATCGATTGCCATTCATCTTTGCAGACAAAAGGGTCTATCCTTAGATGAAGTGGATGAAATTCTGAATCGACAGAGTGGGCTAAAAGGCCTCTCGGGGATTTCAAGCGACTTCAGAGAGATCGAGGAGGAAGCCAACAAGGGGAATGAGAGAGCGTTAACTGCTATTCATGTCTTTTGTTATAGGATCAGGAAGTACATAGGCGCCTATACGGCCGCTTTAGGGGGAGTTGATGCCCTTGTTTTCACCGGGGGGATCGGAGAGGGGAGTGCATGGGTGAGAGGTTTATCCTGTCAGGGATTGACTGCAATGGGTGTCCATGTAGACTCATTGCTGAATAAAAAGACACCTGATTCACCCGATGAAGTGAGAGATATTTCCGAAGAGGACTCTCAAGTCAAAGTCTTGGTCGTTCCAACCAATGAAGGGAGAATGATCGCCAGGGAGACAATACGTTCGTTAGAGCACGAGAACGCCTCAGCGCTTATCAAGATTAAGCGAGATAGAAAAATTCCCGTCGAGGTGTCCGCACATCATGTCCACTTATCGAATGAAGATATTAAAACTCTCTTCGGCCCAGGAAGAGAGTTAACTCATCGTTCTGACCTTTCCCAGCCAGGGCAGTTTGCCTGCGAGGAAACAGTCAATCTTATCGGGCCAAGAGGGCGCGTGGAGCGCGTGAGAGTCCTCGGCCCGGCGCGAGGGGAAACTCAGGTTGAGATCTCTATGACAGAAGAGTTTAAGTTGGGTGTTAAGGCTCCGATTCGTGCATCAGGGGTTCTCAAAGGCAGCCCGGGGATCACGCTTGAGGGGACCGGTGGAAAGATCGATATCCCTTACGGAGTGATCTGTTCCCTTCGCCATATCCATATGTCTCCGGAAGATGCTCTTTCCTCTGGTGTGAGGGATAGAGATATCGTGAGTGTGCACGTCGAAGGGGAGAGGAAATTGATCTTCGGCGATGTTTTGGTTCGCGTGCATCCCGATTTTCGCCTCAGCATGCACATCGATACGGATGAAGCCAATGCCGCGAACATTCGGACAGGAATTGCCGGAATTCTAGTTGGCGTTCAGGATCGAAGGTAGTGCGACCTGGACAACCGGCTAGATGTTTTGATATAGTTCACATAGGTTAAATAGGAAAATTTCAATGCCACGTCTTCATGTCACTTGCGAGGATGGGAAAATCATCGATTTCCCCCTTGAAAAAGAAAAAGTCGTCATCGGTCGCAGCGAGGACAATGATTTGGTCCTTCCGGATTCTCTGTCTTCTCGCCATCATGCGCAGATAACAAAAGAGAAAAAGGGATACGTTGTAAAAGATTTAGGAAGCCATAATGGGACCAAGGTCAACGGAAAGCTGATTCAAGAAGTGAGATTGAGTAAGCAGGATAAGATCCAAATCGGACAATCAAAGCTTGTTTTTCTGATTGAGGAAGATGCTGCTGTCTCAAAAACTGATGGTTTCGTTTTGGCTAAAGAAAACGACCAGAAGGATTGGCAGCAGCAGACTATAAGAATAAATCCCCAAAAAAACTGTCTTCAGGATTCTGAGGAGTTATTGGCGACTATTGTACCTGGGAAACAGCAAGAAATCTTGGCAAGCTCTGTACCTTCGTTCAAGAAAAAAGAAACAGTCCATGCGGGTGCAGATGTATCGTCCCTGGAGAGAATGAACAAAGTACTCTTTGTGCTCTATGAAGTGAGCAGGCAGTTGAATTCCAGCCTGGATTTTAATGAACTCCTGAATAAGATCATGGACCTTCTTTTTATGGT
>CAZXJE010000115.1:2019-7660 GCA_964640835.1 uncultured Eubacteriales bacterium | reverse complement strand
TGTGTGTGCCTCTTTGGGATAAGGATAAGATCATCGGCGCCATTCAGTTGAACAGTACGCGTCTGGACAACTTATTCACCATGGATGATCTTGAGTTGCTGAAGACCATCGGATGCCAGATGGCCATGATCATCGGCCAGGCCCGGCTCAATCAGCAGATTCGCGATGAGGAGCATATGCGGGAACGTTTGGAGAGATTCCATTCTCCACAAGTGATCGAGATGATTATCAGGGGGAGTCATAAAGCTCAGGATGATTTTATGGAGGCTAAAGAACTGACGACCACAATCCTGTTCACGGATATGGTGAAGTTCACTACCTTATCGGAAACAATGCATCCCAGGGAGATTAACGCACTGCTCAATCAGCATTTTTCACGGATGACTGATATTATCTTCGACCATAACGGCACGCTGGATAAGTATTTAGGTGATGGCATCATGGCTGTCTTCGGGGCACCCATGGAAAAGAAGGATGATGCCAAGAGGGCGGTTCAAGCGGCGCTCGAGATCAGAAAAGATTTTTTAGATATGATGGAGGAGTCCTCTTCTGAGACAAAATTTGACATTCGGATGGGTATCAACACTGGCCGAGTAGTTGCAGGGAATGTCGGATCGCCCAGGAAGCTGGATTATACAGTCATTGGAGATCCGGTCAATACGGCTTCTAGACTGGAATCGATCGCCAAGCCCAATCAGATACTGATAGGGGAGGCGACGTACAAGCAGATCATGGGCAAAAAGTTCAAGATCAATAAGATCGGTCCTACTAAGCTTAAAGGGAAAAAAGAAGCAATTATGGTGTACGAGGTGTTGGATTAGCGGACGAGAGAGCCGGTTTTATTTCTCTGAATCTTTCTCAGTGTTTTCTTCTGTTTTTTTCCAGTCGTCTTTCTTCTCGGGTAACTGTCTGAGAAAATCTGCATCTACCTTGAAGAGATAGTCGAAACGAGCGTTTTTCACGATGACGAATTCTTTCGTTTTTATTGCTTCTTCGGCCTCCACTCCTGTTTCTTCTTCCGATTCCTGAGTCTCTGCTTCTGCATTTTCTTCTGCTGCTTCTTCCAGGTCTTTCTCATCTGTTTTAGCTTTGTCTTTGATCGTTTTTCCAATCAGTACCGTAACTTCCTTGGATTTCTCTTCGTCCTCTTTAATCCAGATCGTCACTTTCGCAGCCGGAGGGTCCAGGCCAAATTCAGCCAAATTCAATGGGGGATCGATGAATGAATCAGCTTGAAGAGCCTCAATCTTTCGGATGAATTCATCGATTTTATCCTTATCTGCTTCTTCTCCCTCGGCTGAATCGAAGTGCCATTTATCTTCATCTTCATCTTCCACGACTGTTAGACTGAGATCTCCTCTCTCGAGAGATACTTTATTCACTTCCCAGCTGTAGAAGTCAGCAACCTCCGTGTCTCTCATTTCGATGGGATCCTTCTCCAGTTTGGAAAGGATCGTATCCTCGACCTCGATGATCTTTGGAGACAAAGAAGTGGTGGCATATAGCTTATCCTCAGTCTTTTGGATAAAAAATGTCACCTCTTGGTTTTCAAGGGGCATTTGGAGTGTTACTGTGTGTTCAGGAGTTTCCAACTCGAATTTTTTTAATTCCTCAGCGTTCTTCTCTTCGGATACAAATTCTTTTGCCTTTAAATCCGAGAGAGAGCTGATGAGGGACGTGATATCGCTCTTTTTTGCCAGCGAATCCACGGGTTTTTTAAGAAACCAATCGTCTTCTTGATTCTCGGCTTCCCATCGGATGTCACCCGAATGCAGTTTAATTCCTTTGACATTATCCGTTTCGAACTTGAATATGCTTTTTTCCCGGAAATCGAAGACCTTTTTCTCGAAAAGAGTCTTGTGGGTGCTCGCAATGAGCACCACTCGGGTTTCATCCTCTCTTTTCGCAAAAAATTTCTGGTCTAAAGGATTCTCCATGCCCACCAAAACCTTCACTGGCTCTTCTTTGTCCTTGAATTTGAGAGAGATCTCGTTTAGCGGGATCCCATATTTTTCTAGATCCTTGGGCTCTTCCTCGACCACCCGGTCTATTTCAAGGCTAGAGAAATCAGCAGCAATGCGGTCCACTTCTAATTTGTCCGCCTTGGCCTCTATGGGTTCGGATATAAGCCAGTTGTACTCTCCTTCTTTTGTGAAGGTAATCGTTTCCTCTTCGGTTTTAAAGACGATTCTCTCAACGTCTTCCGATGAAAGATCGACCAGTTTATCCGCGGGTTCCTCTTTCCCCACATCTTTTACATCGAAGAGGAGTATAAATGCCAAAAGACAGATGAAAACGACAAGAAGGATAAAAGTGGTCTTGAACTTCATAGGGATCTTCTCCTTGCCCAGATTATTGTCCCTGTCACTAGGACGGCTAAAGGAAGGATGATGAGAGAGACAAAAAAGATCATTCTCCCTTGAGAGGGCGTGAGCTGGATCGTCTTTGGCGAAGCGGTCTTAGGCTGGATAGATATGAGATCTGCTTCTTCTGTCAACCAGGCCGCAGTGTTGAGAAAAAAGTTGCCGTTCCCTGATGTGTAGTAATATTGGTTGGACACGAATTCCGAATCCCCGAACACAGCTAACCGGCCTTCGGGCCTGAGTTTTCCCTCTTCGATCTCCTCTCCACTTTCTTCCTTATCTTTATCTTGAGGTGTCTCCTCTTTGACTTCTCCTCCTGATTCCGTTTCGTCATCTTTGTATTCTATTGTAGCGACCACAGCGAGAGAGATGGGGCCGGCTTTGTCCTTCTCCTCATCGAATGACACCTGCTGTTCTTCCAGTTGTCTCTCAGACCAAGAATTTTGACTGGTCCTGGCCAACACAGTGGTGCTTATGCCTTCTGGCTTCTCTTCAGTTGTATCCACAGAACGGGCAAAGGGAAAGAACGTGGCATAACGGAATTTGCTCGTGATATCGTGGTATTCATATTCGCTCACCACGGGCATGAAGTAGTCGCCTCCCATCAGCCTCGAGACAGTATCCACGATCACATCGTCTTCGAGTTTTACTCCGAATTCGGCGAGGAATGGGCTAAGGCCCGGAGCTGTTTGCGGATCGAGCATGAAGAATAAACGTCCGCCTTTTTGCAGAAAATTGCGGATGGTCTCTATCTCATCAGGAAAAAGATCCTTTTGCGGGCCCGGGATGATAAGGAGGTCAACATCATCAGGAAAGGTGTCGGGCAGAGCTAGACTCAGTTTTTTTACATCATAGGCAAGCTTTTCCAGTTCGGTTTTAGCCTGGGAAAAACCGCCATCCTCCAAATCCTCAATACTCCCTTCTCCATGACCCTCGAGAAAATAAATGGTTTTCTTTTTTTCTCTCGAGATCTTGATGATTGCGTTCGTGATGTCTTCCTCGCTTGTGGAGGTGATACGGCTTTCCTTGTCCCCGCTTTCGAAGATTGAGGTGCCATCCTCTGTGACTTCGTATCTTTTGACCAATCCGGGATTCTTATCGGGGTCTATGAATTCGTGTTTGATCCTGGAGGTGTGATAGGTATAGTTATCCATTAAGTATTGCATCGTATTCCGTTGGTAATTGCCTTCGAGATAGAAGCTTTTGATCCTGACCTCGTTCTCCAGATTCTTGAGCACGGTTACGGATTGGTCAGAAAGACTGTGAACTTTCGCCTCGGTGAAGTCGAACCTGTGGTGGTACCTGGAGAATATGTAGTTAATGAGCACAAGAATTCCGATAACGAGGATGACCATCATAAACAGATTGCTCGAGTAGAGGAAGGATTTGCGCTTCAAACCCTTCTTGAGGAGAGAGAGATTCAGGTAGATGTACACGAGGATCGACAGGATGCCTAAACTTAGCAGAATGTAGGGGATCGTTTTTTTGTAGGGCCAGATTCGGATGAGTATAAATGCTGCAAAAATAAGAGTTATGCCGATATAGTTCAAATTTTTCTTGATGTTGTCCATTGACTACCTCCATCTCCGTGATTGGATCATAGAATGAGTGAGAAATAATCCAAAAAATATGAGACTCAAGTAATAAACAATATCTGTGGTGTCCAGAATGCCGCGTGTCATGTCGTCAAAATGTTGGAAGAACGAGAGATAGTCCAAAACACTCCTCCAAATTCCTCCGGCAAATTGAGAGGCCCAGTTAAGAACGAAGAAAAGAAGGAAGAAACCAAATCCAAGGGATGCCGCGACGATCTGGTTTTCGGTGAGAGAAGAAAAGAAAATACCGAGAGCCATGAATGCAGCTCCCATCAGGAAAAGACCGAGATAGCCGCTGAGGAGCGGTAGAACTTCTGGATTACCGAAAGCAAAGACGAACACTGAGAGAAGGCTGTTCAGAAAAAGCATGACCAAAAGGACAAACAGGGATGCAAAATACTTACCCAGAATTATCTGGTTTATGGAAACGGGGGAGGTGTAGAGGAGCTCTTCTGTTTTGCTCTTTTTCTCTTCGGCAAAAAGCCGCATCGTCAGGATAGGGACTAGAAAAAGCAAAATGATGCTGATGTTATGGAACAGGGGAGCATAGACCATCTGATTGATGTTCAGTTGTTGATAGTACTGAGGATTTCTCGCCATCTGCATGGACTGCAGGTTGAACCATTGGATGAGTGTGTAGAAGAAGAAGCCTGTCACGATCAAAAATACTGTGATGGCAACATAGGCGATGGGAGAGGTGAAGTATGTCTTGATTTCCTTTTTGCTGATTGCCCAGACGTTGTTCATTGTTCCGTACCTCCTGAGATAGCTTTGAGGTAGAGGTCTTCGATATTCATCCCCAGTGATTTCATTTCGATGAGTCCTAAATCATTGTCCACAACATACCTGGTGATCACATCTCTGATGTCTTTATCTGTTCCCCATTCGATCTTGAACCCATCATCTTGCCGGGACACATTCTCAACTCCAGGGATGCTGCTAAAAAGGGACAGTAATTCCTCTCGCGCTTTCTTGAGCCTGATGAACACGCCGTCTCTTTCTGAGAGGGAGGAGGTGAGTTCCTCTAGAGAACCTGACGCTTTGAGTTGTCCCTCACTGATGATGACCACCCCATCACAAACCTGAGTGACTTCTGCCAGGATATGAGTCGATAGCATGATGGTGCGCTCACCCTTGAGTGAGCTTATGAGCTGTCTGACCTCGATGATTTGAGCCGGGTCGAGGCCTATGGTTGGCTCGTCCAGAATCAGTATTTGTGGGTCATGGATCAGCGCTTGTGCAATACCAACACGTTGTTTAAAGCCACGCGAAATATTCCTGATGAGGCGATGTTTCACAAGATCCAGTCCGCTTATTTCGATGGATCTTCCGATGGACTCCTTTTTTTTATCCGGGGGGATCTGTTTGATGTCAGCGACAAACTTCAAATATTCCTCGACAGTCATGTCAGTATAGAGGGGGACCACTTCAGGAAGGTAACCGGTGATCTTTTTAACGTCGTTGGTCTGTTCGAAGACATCGTATCCGGAAACCGTGGCTTTGCCGTCTGTGGCTGGAAGATACCCTGTGAGGATCCTCATAGTTGTCGTTTTCCCTGCAGCGTTGGGACCGAGTAGTCCCCAAATCTTTCCCTTCTCGACTCTAAAGCTAAGGTCTCGAATGGCTAAGAGATCTCCGAATTTTTTTGTGAGGTGTTCCACTTCTATCATCCATAGCCTCCTT
>CAZXJE010000115.1:0-1919 GCA_964640835.1 uncultured Eubacteriales bacterium | reverse complement strand
GGTCCGTTCGGGGAACGGACCCTACATCCGCTCCGGCAAGGGAATCCCCATAAGCGACAACGCTTGTTTCAAAATTTCTTTGATATAGAAAATCGTCAAAATGCGGATCTTCTTGATCTCCGGATTTTTCTCTGCGAGGATCGAATATTTGTGGTAATAGGTATTAAATTTTTGACTCAGGTTAAAGGTGAATTTTGCCAGATGAGAAGTTTCCAGAGACCGGATCGTGTGAAGGATCTCTTCATCGAGTTGTGATGCATAGAGGACGATCTCCCAAAAGTCAGATAGCTCGTTTTCAGAGAGTGCAGAGATGGATATATCTTTTTCCTGCAGATGCTCCAAGATATCCTCGACGCGGAGATCCTCTCTCTCCTCAAGCTTGCGGAATATACTGTTGATCCGGACACACGTGTACTGCAGGTAAGGTCCGGTCTCGCCTTCAAAGCTCAAAGCATCCTCGAAATCGAAGACAATTAGGGAATTCCGAGCAAATTTGAGCATGAAATACCGCAAAGCGCCAATGGCGATCTGGTGGGCGATATCGATCTTTTGATCCTGAGAAAAGTCCGGATTCCTTTTGTGAACCTCATGGAGGGCCTTTTCTTCCAGCCGATCGAGTAGATCATCGGCTTTCACTCCCAATCCCTTTCTTCCTGAAACTTCGAGGAAATCCTTGTCTTGGTCTTCTTCAGAAACACTCACATCCAGTTCTTTCAAGCTATTCGGCGATAGAGCCACCATTTCGTAGGAAAAATGAATGGATTTTTCTGCCTGTTTAGAAAACTGCAAAGATTTGAGCCCTTGGACTACCACCTGCTGCAGATAGGATTGACGGGTGTCGATCACGTTATAAACAAGGGTTCCTTTCCCAAATTCCGGCGTATCATAGCTTGGCTTTGACGTTGTGATCCATATGATCTTTTCACCCTCTTCGATGAAGGGTTCATAGTGAAAATCTTTGTCCAGAAGACCGAATTTCCAGAGCTGGTAGGCGATATCCTTGCCCACATAGGTGACTGTATGGTCAGACCTGACGATGACTTTCTCCCGGTCTGCTTCCTCTTCGAGCCTCATCACCCAGCAGCCTTTATTTACACCCTCATCCATGAATTCTAGCGCCTTCTTCTCCTTTAAAAGGGAAAAAGCTCTATCCCAAAATTTTAAAGCCAATATGCTGCTCTCACAGGGGAGGAGGTCGTAGCTGACATCGAGTCTTTTCATTGTGTCGAGATGGGCTCTGATGATCCTTCGTGAGATGTGATCTGCCATATGAATTTCCGGGGCAGTTCCCTCTTCGATCTTTTTCAGGATCTCGGACCGTCTTTTCTGTGCTTCAGGGTGTTCTTCGAAATAGGCGGATACACGAGCATAGAGGTCCCAGCAGTAGTAATCGAATTTTCCTTCGAGTCTTTCGAGATCCTCCAGGCTTTTTTTCTCCAAGTCCATGAATCCAAAGACCACGTCCACAACTTGAACTCCAGTGTCGTCGATATAATTTTGGATCTCGACCTTCTCGCCTTTGTGAATTAAACAACGACCGAGTGTATCTCCCAGGCAGGCATTGCGCAGATGTCCGATATGGGCAGCTTTGTTGGGATTGATATTGGTATGCTCGATGATGATCTTTTTTTCTTCAGGGGCCAAACTCGATCGTCCGACCTGCCGAAGTCCCGGGAGGAAAAATTCAGGTTTTTTCAAATACAGGTTGATAAAACCAGCTCCAGCAACCTCAGATTTATCAACGCCCTCGAGAGGGGAGAGGAGGGACAGGATTTCTTGGGCAAGGTCTCTAGGATTGCGTTTGAGTTTCTTTGCAAGCTGTAAAGGGAAGGCCAGTGCCAGGTCTCCCATTTTTATACTGGGAGTGGTATCTATGTCCAACTCAGCCTGGTCTATGGGATATTTTTCACCGATTTTTT
>CAZXJE010000114.1:0-10894 GCA_964640835.1 uncultured Eubacteriales bacterium | reverse complement strand
CTGAGCGTGTTTTTGATATCATATAATCTGATCACTCTGAATGACATCAACACGGTTTTGGAAATACTATAAGAACAGAAACTTGCATATCCTAATATTTTTCAATACAATTGATACCCTCACGATGGAGAGTGGTTGGGCTCTCTATGTGCTGTCAGGACAAAATATCTTGATAATCCGGTCAGGTCGAATTTTCACAGATCTTCAAAAATCAATCGATTTCCCATATATATCAATCTGTACAAAAGACTATAAAGGAAGCAAGGAGGTACTGTATTATGCACTTTAAGCTGCTAAGAGACAAAGACACCAAAGCCATGGACGCTTTGATCGATTCCTACGGAGGAGCCAAAAAGATTTCACGAACGATCGAAGAAAAAAGAGACTACACAACCAGAAAAAAAATCGCAGAGGAGAAAGGATTTGGAGTTACTCTCGCCAAAGCGGAAGAATATGCAAAGCGTTTTGCCAAGGTGGAAGATTTCATCGCAGCGAACAATATTAAGTTCACGAAGGATGGTGTCTGCACTACACAAGTCTCAGGTTTCCAAGCCGCTCCCGTCACACTGGGCTGCATGAGGAGGATAGCAGAAAGCGGAGACGTTCTCTTCCCCACGGAAATGATCTCTGTTGTGCCCATGACAGAGAAGTATGTCTACAGCGGCGACCTGCTCGCAACCTTGGCCATGGCTGAAAACATCCTCGCAGCGAGCAAGTTTTGTTCCACAAACCTCATCGGGATCCCACTCCCTGAAGAGCGGTTTGAGCGCATCGAAAAAGTGACCGGCGAAAAATTCGAACGGAGAGACCTTGGTAGCGGGATGAGTCAGATCATCATGAAAAACATGGGAACAGCTTTCGGCAACTTCGGGGGTGTCGAAGTCGGAAACAATAACCATCTCGTCTACCTCGATGGAATCACAAGAGCCTCACTCGAAACCGGAGGGAATTTCTACCTCAACCCGAGCTGGTCCACCATCGTCGCGGCCTGTTATTACGCCAGAGAGATCCCAAACCTTTCATTCAAGATTTCCATGCTTCTCTCGACACAAAATGCCATCCAGCTCAGGATGCTCATGAACATCTTCAAGGCATATCTCCGTGATGACGGGACCACACCCATCTACGAGATCAACATCGGGAACGCAGCAACAGCAGAAACCTTCATCCAGTGCAGTGAAGAGATGGAGGCTTCGGGTCTCCCTACAGTCTTCCTCGCCGCACATATCAGGATCAATCCCGATCTCGGAATGGAAGATTTCAACTGGACAGAGAGCGCTTTCCGTGTTCTTGAGGCGGGAAGAGACCTGACCATCAAATACGAAAGTGACGGGACATCGCGTCCTTATGATACCATGGAGGCCTATCTCTTCTCTGATGATGAAAGGAACGAAAAGGCGGACCTGATCGGGGATGTGATCTACCATAAATGTGTCCGGTGCGATCTGGATGCCAAAGAAATTATGAGACGGGGGCATAAAGCACTATTCGGCAAGATTTCCTACAGATAACATCTCTGCCCTCGAATCGGGAGAAATCATGGACCTAGGGATTCAGAATAAGGTGGCGTTGGTGGCTGCATCCAGCAGCGGTCTGGGGAAGGCAGTCGCTTGCCAACTCTCCAGAGAAGGCGCGAGGCTCGTCATCTGTGCACGAAGCGAGACAAATCTCTCCAAGGCCAGAGAAAATATTGCCGCTGAAACAGGCGGCATCGTCCAGGCCTATACTGCGGATGTGACACAGAAAAAACAAGTCGATCAGATGGTTACAGATATTGTTTCAACGCTCGGGTCTATCGACATCCTGGTCTGCAATGCCGGCGGCCCTCCTCCGGGTTTTGTTGATGATTTTACACCGGATGACTACCGCAATGCCGTAGAACTCAATCTTATGAGCACGATTACCCTTTGCTACGAAGCCATTCCCCACATGAAAAAGAACCGATGGGGAAGGATCATATGTATCACCTCTGTCTCAGCAAAACAACCCATCCCAAACTTGATCCTCTCGAACACGGCGAGGGCCGGAGTTCTCGGATTTGCCAAGTCACTGTCCGAACAAGTCGCACCTTATGGGATCACTGTCAATTCTGTCTGTCCCGGATACACAAAAACAGAGCGGGTGGGAGATCTCGCTCGATCCTATGCCGATTCAGGAAAGGGGACGCAGGAGGATTTTTACAAGACGATCGAGGAGAGTATTCCCATGAATAGGCTGGGCACAACAGAGGAGTTTGCACACACCGTGGCTTTTCTGGCTTCAGAGGGTGCGGGTTATATCACCGGTGTGGCCCTGCAGATCGACGGAGGCTACATCAAAGGTTTGTTTTAAACTCAGAGAAAGGAGTAAAAACATGAAAGACCTGATGGACAAATGGGAGGGCACACCCTATCCGGAATTCCTCCGGAATCTGCCAGAAGTGGATATGCCCTTCGAAGGGATCAAAGCCTGGCTAGTCCAGAGCGACAAAACGCAAGTCGTTTTCTTTGATATAGAGGCTGTCGGCGAAGTCCCGCCTCACTCACACTGTGCACAGTGGGGGATTGTTATCGCGGGCGAAATGAAACTAACTATCGACGGAGATACCCAGATCTACAAAAAGGGAGATTGGTATTTTATTCCCGAGGGGGTCGTGCATTCGGCAACATTCCTCTCTCGAGTCCAAGTGATCGACGTGTTTGCCGACCCGAAGCGATACAGCCCTAAACTGAATTATTCATAAAAAATGTCGATACTTATTACAACTAAACTTGAGTGAAGAGGAACAGCATGAAATATGAATTCGCAAGCTTGATGAAAGATTTTGAGGGATATGCCATCGGCAAGATGCTCAGTTATCTGGGCGATCCAGATATCATTTCCTTTGCAGGGGGATTGCCCAGCGATGAACTCTTCCCTGTGGACCTCATCCAAAAGGCCGCTGAAAAATCGTTGCGCGAGGACTCGGCGAGAGTCCTCCAGTACTCTCCCATTCCCGGGGAGAAGGATTTGATAGAGGCTATTATCGACTACCTCAAAACTGATGGGATATTTATCGGACCGGAGAATATTGTTATCACCACATCCGGACAACATGGATTGGACCTCATCGGACGGGCTTTTCTCGACCCTCAAGACCTGATCGTCATTGACCTCCCCACTTTTGGAGGAGCACTTGCAGCATTCGAGCTAGAGAAGGCAAGATACATCGCCAAAGATATCGAGGATGATGGATCCGATGTCGCGGGTTTGTACGAGGATATCGAAGCGTCTATCAACAGAGGGCAAACACCCAAGTTCATCTATGTTGTCCCGGATTTTCAGAATCCCTCGGGGATAACGATGAGCCTAAAAAAGAGATCCACGCTTCTGGAAATGGCTAAAAAATATGAAATCCCGATCGTCGAAGATAGCCCCTACAGAGAGCTTAGGTACAAGGGAGTGCAGATCCCTTCGATATACTCATTAGACAACAACAACGGGAATGTCATCGGTCTTTACACTTTTTCCAAGATCCTCTGTCCGGGGATCCGAGTCGGATTCAACATCGGGCCGCCTGATGTGATAAAGAAACTTGCGTTCATCAAAGGAGCAAACATCCTCAACACACCCAAACTCAACCAGGATATCTGCAGGACCTTCCTGACTGAACACGACCTGAGTGCCCACTTCCAGAAAGCCGTCACGTATTATGATGCAAAGCTGCATTTTTTCTTGGAAACCCTGGAGGAAAATTTTCCGGCCGATACGGGAGTCAAATGGACAAAACCTGAAGGAGGGCTTTTTCTCTGGATCACCACTCCTGAGGAGATCAACACGCTTGACCTCTTTTACATGGCCATCGAGGAAAAGGTGGCTTTTGTCCCGGGCGAAGTCTTTTATCCGGAAGACTTCAGGAGATACAACACCATGAGGATCAACTTCTCATACCCCACAAAAGAACAGATCGTCGAAGGAATCAAGAGGCTGAAGGCCGTCATTCAAAAATACACGTCCCAAAACCGCGATGGATGACGTTTTAACTGTGGCTCATCGCAATAATGAATACCTCTAAAGATAGAACCAGAGGAGATGTTTTCGCTCCTGTCAGATTTTTCACGCCATTCCCTCATCGCCTCCTCGGCATCTGCGGATCTGCGCTCGTTTACCTTTCTTCTGCCATTGAGGCCTCGACTCAAAAGAAAGTACCACACATCTTATTTCTCTCGTGCTCATACAGTCCTCGATGCCCGACTTCGTCGGGTCCCCTCAGAGGCGATTCGAGGAAGGCTAAATCTTCCTTTATGTCGCTCAATCCATCACCTCTGATTCTATACAGAGTAAATGATACTCTCAGGTATCCATTATTGCGATGAACCAATACTGTTATCGAAAACTCACTCCATCACGGTTCTGGAAATACTTATACTAGAGACACAGATATTGAATTTTGGCCGTTAATACTTTAGAATTTGAGAAGATGAAAAAAATCACGATCCAAGGAGACCACAAACTCCAGCTCAGAGGAAAAGTCAAGATCGGCGGAGCGAAAAACGCTGTCCTTCCCGCAATCGCTGCATCTCTCCTCACCAAAGAAAAACTCAAACTGAGAAACGTTCCTCTAGTCACCGACGTCTTTACAATCCTGACCCTTACCCAAGAGCTGGGCGCCGAATACAATCTCAAGAAGAACTCTGTCGCTATCCAGGTCAAAGACATTCGTTCTGAAGAGGCATCCTATGAGTTGGTAAGGGCCATGAGAGCATCGATACTTGTGCTTGGACCACTGCTTGCTCGACAGGGCAAAGCTGTGGTTGCTCTGCCGGGAGGCTGTGCGATCGGGTCACGGCCTATAGATCTCCACATCCATGGACTGGAAAAACTGGGCGCATCTATCAAGCTGGAACATGGCTATATCAAAGCGGAAGCCAAACGCCTACAGGGAGCAGAGATCGAGTTCGAAAAAAAGAGTGTCGGCGCGACAGAAAACCTTCTCATGGCCGCGGCTCTGTCACAGGGCGAAACGGTGTTGAAGAACTGCTCGATTGAACCCGAGGTTCCCTGCTTGTGCAAACTTCTGGTCAAGATGGGAGCAAAGATCGACGGGATCGGGGAAGAAACCATCCGCGTCAAGGGAGTCAAAGAACTGGGCGGCGCAACTCATGCGATCATTCCCGACCGAATCGAGGCAGGGACGTTCCTCGTTGCCGGCGCTTTAACGAAGGGAGATGTGATCCTTACACACATACAACCCGACCATCTGTCAAATATCATCGAACAGCTGAGGTTTTCCGGTGCCAAAATAGACAAGCTGAGCAACAATGCGCTCCGCGTGGTGGGGAGCCATGAGATCAGGCCACAAGACATCACAACATCTTCCTATCCCGGTTTTCCAACAGATCTGCAAGCTCCTTTTACGGTGCTGATGACTCAGGCAAACGGAACGTCCATCCTCACTGAAACCATATTCGATAGAAGGTTTTCCCATGTGAATGAACTCTTGCGCCTCGGTGCCAACATTGAAGTGTCAGGAGACAAAGCCATGGTCAAAGGGAAGACTCTTCTTTCGGGCGCTGAAACGATCGCTACGGACCTGAGAGCTGCCGCATCGCTCGTTCTTGCAGGATTGATTGCCAAAGGGGAGACCATCATCAACAAGGCGGAACACCTCGACAGAGGTTACGAGAGGATCGAGGAAAAGCTGAGATCACTTGGAGCAAATCTCCAAATATTTGAGACTTAATTCACTATTCAGATATTACCTGGATTATTCACGAGCCGATGTTGCCATATTTATGAATAATTCAGATTAGGAAAAAAAGAATGGATGAATGTATTTTTTGTAAAATCATAAACAAAGAGATTCCTACGAAAGTCGTGTATGAAGACGATAGGATCCTTGCTTTCGACGACATAAATCCTCAGGCCCCCGTTCATGTCCTGCTCATCCCCAAGGAGCATTACACATCCCTGAACGAGATCCCCGAAGAGAACAAGGACCTTCTCGGACACATCTTGTTTAAGGCACGACAGGTAGCACAGGAAAAAGGAGTCAAGGAAAGTGGATACCGAATCGTCCTCAACACGGCCAGAGATTCGGGACAAGATGTCTTCCACATCCACTTTCACGTTCTCGGGGGAAGACGCATGACCTGGCCCCCCGGCTAATTTTTGTTTTGGCATTTTGAGCGTGAATTTTTATAATAGGCTCTCTTCCATGCTGTGAGGAAAACAAGACTCAAATGCATGGATAAGAGTATTCAAGGAGGAAACAACATGGAAATCACATGGCTAGGACATTCTGCAATCAAAATAAAGGGTTCAAAAACCGTGTACATCGATCCATTTCTCACTGGCAATCCTGTGGCATCCACAACCCCTGACGAGATCACAGAAGCGGATGTGGTGATCGTCACTCATGACCACGGAGACCATAAAGGAGATTCCTTCGATATCTGCAAAAGAACGGGCGCCACTTTTGTTTCCGTTCATGAAGTGGCTGTCCAAGCAGAAGAGCAAGGCATCCCTGCGGAGGGAATGAACATAGGCGGTACGATTGAAACAAAAGGAGTAATCATACACATGGTCCAAGCTCTTCATTCAGCAGAAACCGGAGACCCTACTGGAGTTGTGGTGGAGCTCGACGGAAAAAGGCTATACCATGCAGGCGACACAGGCTTAACCTATGACATGAAGATCATCGGAGAATTTTTCCATCCGGATCTGAGCTTCATCCCCATCGGGGACAGATACACCATGGGCGTTGGGTCTGCCGCCAAAGCCGTGGAGTTTGTTCAGACAAAGAAGGTTATCCCCATCCACTTCGGCACCTTTCCGATCGTCTGCACGGATCCGGACGAATTCAAGAGAAGAGTGGGCGACAGGGCTGAAGTTATTATCCTCAAACCAGGAGACATTTACAACCTCTGATCGTTTTTTATGAATAGTACAGGATTGAGAGATGGCATATCTAGTTGATGGAAACAACTTCATTGGGCATACTTCTTCCTATGAGCTGCGAGATCCCCAGAGCAAATACAGCCTGGTCGCTAAATTGTTAATATTTAACAAAATACAAAAGGTAAAAATCATCCTCGTGTTTGATGGGCCACCGGATCCAGAGATCACGGATCAAAATTTCCCTGATAGATCCCTGACTGTTCTCTATCCTGACATAGGAAAAAATGCAGACGGGATCATCAAGGATATCATCTCCAAAAGAGCCAGGGAACGCCGATTCTATGTCGTGAGCTCGGACAGAGAAATCAAGGACTGCGCAAGGAAAAACGGCATCAAACCGCTGTCCTGTGAGGAGTTCAACAAGCAGCTCAAGGTTGTGCTCAAGGAAAATAAAGATCTGAAGGAGTTGGATAAGGAAGCGCGTTTTCCCTCTCCGCTCGAGATAAACCACTGGATCGACATATTTAGAAAAAAGAGATGAAAAATATTGCCATTATCGGAGCGGGACGCCTTGGGGCTTCATTAGGATATGCTCTGTCCAAAAAAGGATTCACGATCAAGGCCCTCTCCTGCCGATCGATAGTTTCTGCCGAAGAAAGCCGGCAAAAGATCGGCCAGGGTACGGCATCCACAGACAATGTCCGAGCTGCTGACCAGGGAGAGATCGTCTTCCTTACTGTTCCAGATGATGAGATCGAACGTGTCGTCCAAGAACTCGCATCTTCATCTTTAAATTGGGAGGAAAAAGTCATTTTCCACTGCAGTGGCCTGTTAACCTCCAGCGTCCTCGATCCACTCCAATTAAAAGGGGCACATACAGCCTCTGTCCATCCCTGTTTTTCCTTTCCTAAAAAACAGAGCAGGCATGACCTCTTCCAGGGTATCTATTTCGCCCTTGAAGGAGACAATTTTGCTGTGGCTCATGCCAAAGACATCGTTTGCGCAATCGGAGGTCTAAACTTTATGATTCGCGCCGAAGACAAGGCCTGCTATCACACGGCATGCAGTATGGCATCCAACATGAGTGTTGCACTCCTTTATACGGCCATCTCTCTTCTCAGCAAATGCGGAATCGGGGAGGACCAGGCGAAAAAAGTCCTTTGTCCGCTCCTTGAAGGAACTTTACATAATGTAAATAAAATTGACATTTTTGATGCCTTAACAGGGCCCGTTGCCAGGGGAGATCTGACCACCATCAGGAAACATTTGCAGGAATTAGAAAAATTCCCCATAGCGCGCCGAATCTACATCGATCTGATAAAACAAGCCCTGGAAATGGCAAAACGCGGGAACAAAACTCCAAAAGAAAAGATCAGCGCGATGGAGGCACTGCTGGAACGTGAATGACCTCTTCCTTGAGGTCGATGTCAAATTTTTCTTTGACCCTCCTCTTGAGCTCAGATGCTAAACGGAGCACATCTTTAGCACCGGCATTGCCACAGTTGATGATGAAGTTGGCGTGTCCCTCATAAACCATGGCATCGCCTTCCCTCAGTCCCTTTGCCCCAACACGGTCCAGGAGCTTGGCAGCGGAGACTTTTTTTCCATCCGGAAAGACAGGATTTTGAAAAAAACTGCCTGCACATGCAACATCCCATGGAGGGTGCCTCTTCTTCCTGCGTTCCATATAATCTGCGATGTTCGCTTCTATGCGGGATCTTTTTCGCTCTTCGATCTGTAAAATTACCTCCAAAACGACATCAGGCCTCTTTTTGAGCGAACTATAACGGTAATCAAAGGAAAAATACTCTCTGTGCTTCCTGACCTCTCTGTTTGTTTCATCATAAAGCACAGCCTCAACCACTCGGTCGCCGATCTCCTCATTAAAAGCGCCAGCATTTCCGTAGACGGCACCGCCGACAGTTCCGGGAATTCCCGCCATAAATTCCAGACCTCCCGACTCGTTTTCGGCACACCACTCGAGCACATCCTTCAGTAAGCTCCCAGACGCACACCGGATGAGCTCTTTATCCTTCCGCTCGACCTCTTCTATTTGGTTTTTGATAACAAGTCCCCGGAATCCTTCATCCTCAAACAACAGATTGTACCCGCCGCCCATGATTGTGTGATACATAGAAAACTCACGAGCGAGTGTTATGGCTTTTTTCAAATCGTGAGCAGATCGCGCACAAAAAAAATAATCGGCTTCGCCGCCGATCTTGAAATGGGAATAATCGGAAAGGCGAACGGAAAAATTGAGAGACCGCCCTACTGTATTTTGAAACATTTCAGGAAAATTTCTCTTCCCGTTTTTCATGTTGTCATTCTATCCTATATGGCCTCAAAAGTCTAAGTTCAGCCGCCCCGGGCAAAACAGAAAAGGCCACAAGAGTGCGTTATAAATCCAATAATTTGGACTCTGCGCATAAAATCGTAAAAAACTTTACGAAAACACGCTAAATGTTACAAAATGGACATAAAAACATTGCAAAGTGAAATATCCCTTATTTATTTTTCTAAGCGGACAACAAATTCTTCTGTAAACTGATTCCTGAAGCACTATTCTGCCTTCTTTACGGATAAATGAGGAAGATCAGACCTGCGGCATGTGGGCTATATAATTTTGGAAACGACTGAGCGATTTTGACAAATGAAACGCAATGAGGTGGTTCACTTTAAATATGGCACAGTTTTTGCTGCTATCAAGAATAGGTGAAAAGTAATTGCTTTTTGTCTTGGATTTATGCTAATATTTTGCTTTCCCTTTGTGAATTAGAATTGATCCATTATAGAGAGGTCGATCATGAAAAGATCAGTACTTACCGTAATCACATTAACTCTCCTCCTCGTTTTCCCCGTGCTCAGCCAGGAAAATTCCTGTGACCAGGCTTATATAAAAGCCATGACAACAGCCGATGCCGGCCAGAGGACACAACTCCTAAAAGACTACCTGGCCCAATGCAGCGGAAAAGGGTCCCAGTATGAAAATTTTGCATATGCAAACCTATGCGTAACTCCTTACAGCGGCAAAACAGCTGCTGAGACCATCGAATATGGTGAAAAGGCGATAACTTTGGGTGGCTTGGATGATCTCATGAAGTTCCAGGTCCTCGTAACAGTTGCTGCTGTTTACAGCCAACAAGGAACAAATCTAGCTAAGGCCAAAAACTATGCAAAACAAGCTATCCAGCTCGGAAAATCACAGGATAATAATCAGCTCGTAGGAGCAGGATACTATGTCCAAGGCCAAGTTCAGCAAAAATCCAACGATTTGAAGGAGGCATCAAGCTCCTACATCAGGGCATACAACATCCTTAAAAATAAACAGATCGCCAACGACTTAAAAAAGGTCGCAAAGGGCCTCTATGATGCCAAAGCTTACGCCGACGCCGCAAAGGCCTGGAAGGTTTGTGTCGGTGTAGTGAATAACTACGCCTGTGTCGTCTATCTGGCAAACTCGCTCAACAGATCCGGACAAAAAGATGAGGCTCTGACATATTACAAACAGGCCTATACGACCCAGAAAAAAGGAGACGTTGCATACAACATCGGAGTCCTTCTTGCTTCAAAGAGCAATTCCAACAACAACGGCTCTTCAGAGGCGATCACTTATCTGCTGGATGCAAGTTTTCTTTCACAGGCCAATTCCAAAAAAGCCATGGACCTTGCGCAGAGACTGTACTTCAACCACGAAGTCCCGGGATATAACGAAAAGATCAAGGACCTCTCAGACAGAAGCACCAAGCTGGAAACTTTGACAAATGGCTTCAACGAAAAATTCGGGGAAAAAGACGAAGAAGACCTCTCCGATGCCGAAAAAGTAGAGATGGAAAAGATATTGAAACAGATCGAAACTGAGCAGAAGGCCATCGAAAAACTCCAAGCTGAACAGCAACAGGCACTTGAGAAATTCAACGCCCTCATAGAACAGACAAAAAAACGCTTGGGCATCTAATCACTAACACTCGAAAGATGCAGCTTCCGTTTCACTAACGGTCCATTCGGAGAATGTACCCTACATAAAAATTGGGGACTG
>CAZXJE010000113.1:3367-11008 GCA_964640835.1 uncultured Eubacteriales bacterium | reverse complement strand
TGACTGGCAGTCAAGAGGTCGTGGGTTCAAATCCCATCAGCTCCACCATCTGTTTTTTCTTACTCCTTTTGAGATTTTAACAAACTTTTGACAAACTCTTAACAGCTTCCTGACAACTTCTTTCCTATGAGGGATTACCTTATTTATAGAAGGCAAATGAACGAGGAAGGATGAAATGAGAAAAATAACGGCTTGTTTACTCGTTTTTTCGCTGTCACTCATAGGCTGTACGACTGTAACAACTATCGGGGGAGTCAGAGACTTTCATTTTCCAATGCAAAAAGAGGGCGTGGAGATGGAAATTAGGATCAAGAGCGGAAGCGGTGTGGATAAAGAGGTAGTTTCAGTCGATCAAGACATGGTGTTGCCGATACCCGTTGGCCCAGAACTGAGTGTTTCCGATGAGTTGATAGAACCTGAAATAATTGCGATTGTCCTGATAATTTCATCAATAGTGAGAGATGCCATAGATTCGATCCCGATTTCTGTTGGCGCGATTATTTAATTATAATCAAGATCCCTATATGATCACTCCCTCTGTGGAGGGCCTGTTTCAAAGGATCCTGCTTTATTTAGGCCAAGGTGAGTGTGTGATGGGCGGTGGATAAAAGGGCCCGCACGGGCACACCATAGGGGCAGGCAGATTCGCAGTATCCTGCACAGCTCTGGCATTTATCGGCTTTTGTCGATTTAAGAGCTGCGTACTTGGCCATGGCGTGTTTTTCTCGACCTTGAGATACAAAGTAGTGGTCATAGCGCATGATAGTGTTGACGGGCACTTTGTGCGGACAGTGGGGCTCACACACACCGCAAGCATGGCGACAGTAGAGACTGCCGCACTCCTTAGAATAGGCAGAGAGCAGCTCTTTGTCTTTAGGTTCGAGCCGGCTTCCTGAAAGCTTGAGGAATGCACGTATTTCATCGTAGTTCAACGCAGTCACACACACTGTATGCACATTCGGGTTGCTCAAAACAAACTTGATGGCTGCATCCCCGATCTCTTTTTCACTCTTCAAGTTGTACTTTTTGATGAAATCCTGGGCTCTCTCCACCTTTTTTCCCATTCGGGTCACATTCTCTTTTTCTTCTTCGCTCAATTCCTTTCCTTTGGAGTGACGGAATCGCTCGAGCCACGACTTCATGTAGTTATAAGATCTTATGGGATTGGTCTTCATCAGAGTTGTCCCAATATTTTTCTGGCCGCAGACCTCAAGCACCTGTTCGCTTTTGTCCTCCTTGAGGAAATTGTAGGCCAGAAGCATAACATCAAAACGGCCGTCTTCTGCCGCAGCCAGTAGTACTTTCTCCATGGATTCTTTGGGTTTATTCATCCACCACTGAGAGCCATGATGAGAAACACCCACAAATCTGATCCTGCCCTCTTTCTTCAATTGGTCGGTCGCGTCATGAAATCCTGGAGTCTCGAGCATTTCCACAGTCTCGGGATTGGATAACATCAGACAGTCCAGGTAATCGACCTGGAGAGTTTCCATGACTCTATTCGCTCTTTGAATAAAACCTTCTTTATCGATCCCGATGGTCCGAATTCTTCTGATGGATTTATCAGCCTGAAGTTTTGAGCTGATAAAAAGGGAACTGCGATCCCTTCCTTTTATGGCCTCTCCGATCTTTCGCCCGTGCTGGCCGTATGTCTCTGAGGTATCGACATAGTTCACTCCAGCATCGAGCAACGCTCTGAACGGACCCACATCATCAAAATCGCCTGTGCCCAAGTCGGAGACCTTAAAGCCTGTTCGTCCAAGGGTACGGTAATCCTTGATCCGAGGCATATCGAAAGCGGCCCCTTTTTGTGAGTTGAGGGAGTGGGACATACCAGTTTTTCTCATGACTTCGCAACCTATCAGGCCCAAAGTCGACTGTTTGATGAAATTTCGTCTATTTATGCCTTTTGTATAGCTCATTTTTTGCTCCATAGAATTGGATCAACTCTCAATGGTGTGATTGCAAAAAACATACCAATGTTTTCTATGAGGCATTCCAAGGCCAGCAAAACACCTATTGTTCGACTTTGAACGATCTGTATACGAATTCGAACAGTCCGGATTGCGCTTATCCGCACAAAATTATTATCACATTGAAAACTCCTTGCCAACACGTTATGATATTGTGTACGAAAGATATAAATCCCATAAAATTTTCAATTTTATTTCCGTATTTACGACTAAATTTGCGGTCAGGATGTGTTGCAGATAAAATCTATAAACCTGTCAAACAGGGAAACACGTTTCCCTCAGACCCTCATTATTCTCTCCCTTCGCGCTTTTGGCAGGGAAGACAATCTGCATTTCTGTGTTGTGCCCAGATGTATCCACAAGCCCTCGTTTTTGAAGGAGTGTTGTTATGGATGAGAAGAAAATATTGATCGTTGACGACGATGAGGTTTTTTTAAAAATGCTCGAGAATACACTGATATCTTCAGGGTATTCTGTTTCGATGGCGACGAATGGTAAGGATGCGATCGATGCTGCGAAGAATTGGCGCCCCCATCTCATTATCCTAGATATCATGATGCCCGAGATGGATGGAGGAGAAGCAGCTTTGGTTCTAGAAAGGGACCCCACTACCCAAAATATCCCCATCATATTTATGACCTCTCTTCTAAAGAAAGAGGATGAAAACAAATTGACCTATTCACAAAAGCGGAGTTATATGGCAAAGCCATACAATAAGGACGAATTGCTCGCAGAGATTGCCAAAAAATTATAAAGCTGTTATTTTTTCTAGGAAAACGCCGGTTTTTTTTCATTCCCATAATTAAGCTTCTTTTAGTTTTTAGATAGAAATACCTGATCTCCCCACTTCAATTTGTCAAGCTTATCCATTTGACTTTCAAAAAGAAATATGAAATATGAAAACCATCCTCTTGGAGTGTGAATGTTTGGAAAGAGTTCACTTATTAAGAGAAATTTTCATGGATTGTGCAACGCTTTTTAAATTTTATCGTTTACCTATAAGAAAGGAGGAGGAGTCATGAGAAATATCATGAAGTTCATAGGTGTTGTCGTATTTCTGTTTATTTTTACTTTGACGTTTTCATTCAGCCAAAAGACAGAAACCATAGATGGCGTTCGTGTTGTCCATAATGGGAAAAAAGGTACATGGGGGGAAGAACCTAAAGTCTCTCTGGAATTCATAAAGACCATCGGTGACATCGAATCCACGGATGACAACATTCTCTTCTATATGCCTACAGCGATGGCCTTTGATAAGGAGGGGCATATTTATGTCCTGGATTCAGGGAATCACAGGATCCAGAAATTTAATGCTGACGGGACATATATGGCGACGATCGGGAATAAAGGGCAGGGCCCCGGCGAGTTCCAGTATCCCCAATCCATAGATGTCGATTCCAACGGGATGTTGTATGTATCCGAGTCGATGAATCGGAGGATTCAGATCCTCACTCCCGAAGGCGAGGAGCAGAAGACAGTAAAAATGGTGGAAAATAGCGTCGGCCTTGTCCGAACTTTTGGGTCAGAGCAGATGCTTATGGGAGGCACAGGCCTGTTTAGCGTGGGCATGGGGATGATGGATGAGGAAGAGAAAACGCTTCCCAAGTTTTTAAAGGTGCTCAACATGGAAGGAGAGGTCGAAAGAGATTTTGGCATGCAGTATGATTTTAAAGATTTTCTGATGAACAGGATGGGAAACCAGTTCCACTTCATTCTGGATAAGAACGATAATATTTATGTGGCCTTCGATTATCAAAACAGGATCGAGAAATACGCACCTGATGGAACATTGTTCTGGATGTCCAACCGTGAGCTTAACTACAGCACAGATCCTCCAAAGGCAAAAGGAGGGATCCAACGAAGCGGCGGAAGAGTGATGATCGAGCAGCCGGATATGAACAGATGCGCCAGTGGAGTCGCTGTGGACAGCAAGGGCAGAGTTTGGGTCGTGACTTTGAAACGGCAGATCAAAGAGGAGGAACGGGTCGAGACGAATGTTCGCGTTTCTATGAGCCAGACAGGTGGACGGTCGATGAATATGTCCGTCGGAGGAAACACGGATGTGAAAGAGACAGATATGTTTCGGCTCGAAGTGTATGATCCAGAAGGTGTGCTGCTCGGAACGATTCCAGTAAAAAAATTTGTGGATGATATTTTTATCAGCGGGGATAAGATCTATCTATTGGACAGAATGCGCGGTATGCAGTTTTTTGAATACCGGATCGTCGATAAATAAAATCCATTTCCATATACTTGCACTCCTAACTCAATTCTGATAGAAAAGGGGACAGGCTACTTTTTCCAGAGGTAATTAAAAAAGTAGCCTGTCCCCTTTTTTTGTAGGACCGTTTCCCAAGCAGTGCGTTCGGGGAACGAATCCTACAAAAAGGACCGTCTTCTATTTTATTTCAGAGGTGGAAAATGAAGTGGAATGTTGGAAAACGAGCCCTAAGCTTTCTCCTCATGGGTGTTCTGATCCTTTTGTCCTGTTGTACAAAGGGATCTCGTGAAGTCACTCAGCCTATTCAAAACTTGCGAGCTTTTGCCAAACTTTATGGATACGTGAGATATTTTCATCCTTCAGATGAAGCCAGCCAAGTCGATTGGGAGAGGCTTGCCATCTATGGTGCGGAAGAAGTCAAGGCCGCAAAGGATTCTGAAGAGCTGAAATCAATTCTAGAACAATTGTTCTTACCTGTTGCCCCCACAGCTAGCGTTCATTTATCAGATGAAAAGCGAGATGACCCACAATCTTGGCTTTCTGAGGAGACAAAAAACCTCAAGGTTGTCTCCTGGCAGCATAAGGGCCTCGGATTTGGAAGCTCAAATTCAGTCTATATGAGTGTCCGTCTCAACAGGGAAAATGTCCTGACCGGTGGAACGGGGGCCGGGATATTGACTCAGGGGATTGAGGCAAAATCTTATCGGGGAAAAAAGATCAAGCTGAAAGCCTCTGTAAGGGTGGATGTAAAGGGAGTTGGCAATCAAGCACAGCTCTGGATGCGCGTGGATAAAGAAGGCGGTATCAGGGGTTTTTTCGACAATATGAGCAATCGACCGATCCTTTCTGAAAAATGGAAGGAATACGAGATCGAGGGCCAAGTAGATGATGATGCGGTTATGATTTTTTTTGGAGCGATCCTTGGCGGCAACGGCCAGGCATGGTTCGATGAGTTTCAAGTTCTGGTCATGGATGAGAACGGGCAATGGCAATCCGCAGAGATCAATAATCCAGGCTTCGAAGAAGGTGAAATGGATAAAAAACCCCGGTCTTGGGGCGTACAGAGTCCGGGGTACATATATAAGGTTCAAGGCGAAAATACGCTTAGCGGAGAAAAATGCCTGCTTTTGGAAAACCGGTCAACGACCTATTCCGGACAATTGTTCGATAAGTTTCCTGACATCGGAGAAGTCATATACAAGGAGCTGGATGCGGGTTTATCCTGCTCTGTCCCTCTCGCGCTTTACAGTGAAGAAAAGAAAACATTGAGAAAAAATGAGAACTACCCTTTAGAGGATCTGACATCTGAGATGGAAGCCCACAATCTTGCAATCCCGACCGCAGACAATGTGTTTGTACGTTTGGCGGACGTGGTCATCGCCTGGAATATCTTACAGCATTTTTATCCCTATTTTGATGTAGTCGATGTGGATTGGGATCAAGAGCTGACAAACACACTGAGAGAGGCTCTCAACGACACAAACGAAGAAGATTTCTTTTACACCCTCAGCCATTTAGTGGCAAAGCTCCAGGATGGCCATGGCAATGTCTATCACAGAGTATTCATGGAACAGTCCGGGCTTCCCCTAAAGGTTGATTGGGTGGAAGGTCAAGTCGTTGTGACGGCTTCGGAAGGCTCAGACCGCTTCCAACGGGGGGACATTATTCTCAACATCGATGGCAAACAGGCTGAACAAACGCTGTTAGATGAGGAGAAGTATATATCCGGCTCTCCACAATGGAAGAGATACAAATCTTTGATCCGCTTCGGGTATGGTAAAAAGGGGACCTTGGCAAAACTTGAAGTTCTGAGAGGTCCTGAAACCTTTGAGGTCGAGCTAATGCGAAATTTTAAGAAAATGCTGGCTGAACCGACTAGACCCAGGATCGAATCCCTGGAGAACAACATCTACTATGTCAATCTCGATCAAGCACCCTGGAATGAGATCACAGAAAAGATCAATGACCTGGCTAATTCTCGCGGTGTTATATTCGACCTTCGAGGCTATCCCAAAGGCAACCATGAGATCATTTGCCATCTTTTGGCTGAAAAAGACACGTCCAATGCCTGGATGCAAATCCCTCAGATTATCTACCCAGACCAAGAGAACATTGTGGGGTATCAAAAAACGGGTTGGAATCTTGTGGCAAAAAAGCCACGCATCAAAGGAAAAGTCGTCTTCATCACGGATGGCCGGGCTATAAGCTATGCCGAGTCGTTTTTGAGTTTTATCGAACACTACAGACTCGGAGAGATCGTGGGGCAGCCCACTGCTGGAACGAACGGCAACATCAATCCATTTGTCCTTCCTGGGGACTTTCGGATCGTATGGACCGGCATGAAAGTGCTCAAACACGACGGGTCACAACACCATCTGATCGGTATTCAACCCACAGTGCCAGCTAAACGAACGATACAAGGGATCATCGAGGGTCGGGATGAACTCTTCGAAAAAGCTTTAGAGATCATCGGCTGAGCCGTCAAAGATCGATACGGAGATTTACCCATGGTGGAAAACCAACTGAATTCAAAGTCGCAAAGGCTGCTTTCACTTGATGTCTTGCGTGGTCTTGTGATTGTCCTTATGGCTGTGGACCACGCCAACTATTTTGTGGCCC
Source organism: uncultured Eubacteriales bacterium (assembly GCA_964640835.1). Lineage (GTDB taxonomy): Bacteria > Acidobacteriota > Aminicenantia > Aminicenantales > Aminicenantaceae > WTAW01. Next base: position 4,195 of record CAZXJE010000113.1, on the reverse strand, counting down.
GCATGCATCCTAATGGGGAATTCTGGGGCATCCCTCTTCCTCATTACGAAAGCGTATTAGCGTTCCTGACTCGGTTCGTGACCCAACCCTGTGCGCCTGGTTTTTTCTTCTTGATGGGCATCGGCATGGTTCTTTTTTCAGGATCTCGGCGAAAACAAGGATGGTCCGAAACTCGTATTTCCCGCCACTTCATTATCCGAGGCGTTCTTCTTGTTCTGTTGCAATTTTTTGCGGAAAATTCGGCATGGCTGCTTGGCCCCTCGACTGAGTTCCATCCCCCCGGAGGAGGAGGGCAGGTCTGGTTTCATTTTGGCGTGCTGTATGCCCTGGGTATGACCATGATTCTTGGTTCCGTTCTCATCCGTTTAAAACCCGCTCTCATTTTTGGGATAAGCGTGGCAACAATCCTTTTCACGCAATGGCTCATCCCGGGTTCGAGTCAAGCCGAACGACTTTTCTCTCCCTTGCTCCGCATGATCCTCATCCCCGGCCAAACGGGCCCCATGCAGGTTTTCTACTCATTTTTGCCCTGGCTGGGTTGCGTGGGTTTCGGCCTTATTTTTGGGAATTGGCTTGTGCTAGATGAACGTAAAGCATACCGAAAGGCACTGATCTTGGGGATCGTGTCACTTTTTCTTTTTGTTGTGGTACGTGTCGCTGGAGGATTTGGAAACATCCACCCGCCGGAGAGCCTGGATTGGATGGATCTTCTCCACGTGACAAAGTATCCGCCCTCTCTCGCTTTCCTCCTTCTTACCCTTGGGATCGTTCTGGTGTGTCTCTTCCTCCTCTCACGTTTGGACAAAGGCCTTAAAACGTGGGGGAATC
>CAZXJE010000113.1:0-3267 GCA_964640835.1 uncultured Eubacteriales bacterium | reverse complement strand
GTGTGTCTCTTCCTCCTCTCACGTTTGGACAAAGGCCTTAAAACGTGGGGGAATCCCCTCTTGGTTTTTGGCAGATCTGCTCTGGTCTTCTATATCCTCCATCTCTATGTGTTCGGTATCATCGGACTCTTCTTCGCCCCGCAAGGCACAGGAATTCCTCTGATGTATATTTTTTGGCTGTGCGGACTTGTTATCCTTTATCCTGTTTGTCTTTGGTATGGCAAATTCAAACGCAGCAAAGCTCAAGAGTCCCTCTGGCGGTTCTTCTGATCTTGAATGGACCCTCAAGCATGTCCTGTTTTCACTTCACAGAAAAAACATCCCTGATGAAAAGATCCCATTCCTCGTATATCAGGTCCTTCGGGATGTCGACCCAAAAAAAGCAGAAAGACTAGGAATCCATGAGGAGAGCAATCAGATGGATTTTTATCTGAAAAAAGAGCTTGAGTGTTTACAAGATCAGGATTGTTGCAAAAAATTATTCTCTCAAATTTTGATTAAACTGAAGGAAGTTTAGAATGTATCGTAAATTATTCATTTTTGGATGCCTTTTTATTTTTGGGACGAATCTTGTTTTGGCTGACACATCGCTTGGAGCCTCTGCAGAGGAGGAGGCAGGCTTTGTCCTTCTGGAATCGTTGGTCCTTTCTTTCTCCACTATGGCAGAAGAAGGCACAGGTGGGTATGAAAAAGTCAACAATGTGATCCAGAAACTTATGGCGGATCTCAAAAAAGCGGATAAGGAGAAAAAAGTCGATCCCGTGTTTTTTGGACGCTACCACCGCATGCTCGTTATCATGAAACTCACAATCATTGATACACCTTATGATCCGGAAGGGATCTTGGATGTTTTTATCGTGAGGGAACTCAAGAAATTCATTGATGATGTCACGGGCGTGGAAGCAGATCTGCCCCCTCCAGAGCACAGAGGCATTGGAGCCATTGCGGGTGCTATTGCCGAGGAGGTTTTAAACCTTCATATCTACCTCGAAAACAAAAAAAAGAGAGCCAACTTGATCGAATACTACCAGTCGTTGCTTAAAAAGAACTAAAATGCGGAGCAAGATTCAAAATTGTTGCTTAAGTCCTATCTCTCTGATGATGTGTTCGGCACCAGAAAATTTCTCTGTGACAAAAAGTACGTACCGGATATCGACACTGATCGTCCTCTGCAGCTCAGGGACTTCATAATAGTCGGCTGTCACACTCTCATATGTCATGTCGAAAATGATGCCGATCTGCTCGCCTTTGGCGTTGAGGGTTGGAGACCCCGAATTACCTCCGGTCACACTTGTCGTATTTAAAAAACAGGCTGGGATATCCTCAAGTTTTGTGTCAGCGTAACGGCCAAAGTCTTTGGCTTTGTAGAGCTTCTTCAGTTTTTCAGGAACGCGGAAGGGGAATTCTCCGGTGTCTTTCTCCACCACGCCGCCCAGCGTTGTTTGTGACGTGTAATAAACAGCATCCCTTGGAATGTATCCGTCGATGAATCCATAGGTGAACCGTATGGTCGAGTTGGCATCTGGAGCGATCCTTCCAGTTTTCTGCTCCATCAATCCGGCGAGAAGGGTTCTCTTGAGGTTGAGCCTTTCTTGCCCCAGCGCTTTGCCCTCTTCTCTGAGGACCTTCATCTCTGTCTCCAGCTCTGCTGCTAACTTGAGCAAGGGATCTCCAACATCCATCAAGTTATCCAGCTTGCTGTCGACAAGCTCGAGCCTTTTTTCCGGATCGGCAAGGATCGTGTTGTCGTAGAGACTGTCCACAAAGGTGTCGATCGCGTCTTCCGATTTTTTTGTGATCAACTCTTTCAACGCGTTGGGAATCTGCTCTTCTGGAGAGTCTAAAAGTTTTTTGAGTTGATGCTTGAAGAAGGCTCTATCTGTAGCAAGGTGATATCCACGCTCTGCAAGCTGTATGCGCATCTTTATGAGCGGGAGGTTTCTCTCCTGGTAAGCCGATTCTCTCTCTATGTCGGGTTTTTCTCTTTCCTCGACCGTTCGGTAGATTGTGTTCGCTTGTGATAGGAGGGTGGAGCCGAAATATGGACTGATGATCAGTCCCAGGAGGTTGTTCTTTGTGTAATATGCGGCGTACTTGTCCATGAAGGTCGATATGTTCACAAGCGCATCCCCGAATTTTTTCTCCCTTTCTGGATCCTCCTTCACCCACTCCTTGTAGTGTTTTTCCTGGTCTTTTTTTATCCCGATCAAGTCGATCTTGTCTATTCCCTCAAATTTCCCCTGGTAGTTCTTCAGGCCATTGTTGAGGCCTTTGACGATTCCTGCGTACTTGATCTCGATGTCCTTGTCATCCTCACCGGCATTTATGAAAAAAGCGATGATATCCTCATAGAGCCCCATCCTCTCTTTCATGTTCTTAAGGTCAAAACGGAGTTCATCGAGCGTATGGTTCCTGTATGTTCGTCCCGGATAACCCATAACAAAAGAGAAGTCTCCATCTTTGAAGCCTTCTGTGGAGATCTTCAGGATGGATTTTGGTTTGTAGGGAACATTATCGGTGCTGTAATCCAATCCCTCATTGTCCTTGGACACATAGGCTCTCAAAAAGGTGAAATCACAGGTGTGTCGCGGCCACATCCAGTTATCGATATCGCCGCCGAAATTGCCCAGGTCCCGTGGCGGGGCATAAGCAATCCGGATGTCTTTTATCCGCTTGAAACGGAACAGATAGTAGGTATTTCCACTGTACATGTTGGCCACACTAGCACGGATATCCTTCCCTGCCTTTTCTGCTTCTGCGATGAGTTTTTTCTTGGCCTTGTCGATGACCTCATATTGTTCTCGATGAGTCATCCTGGGTTTGATTCCGGACACGATCTTTGCTGTGACTTCCTCATAACCGAGCAGAACATCGGCGATATACCCTCTGGCCGGAATCTCCTCTTGTCTCGTCCAGGCGATGAATCCATCCTGAATGGTGTCTTTTTCCTTAGTGGCAGCTCTCTGGAGGGCACCAAAAGCCACATGATGATTTGTGAGGATAAGACCATCGGAGCTAACGAATTCGCCGGTTCCGCCGCCCAGATATACGACTGCACTCATCAGTCCAGTCCCATCCTTTTTGTATAGGTCTGCAGGGTCCATCCGGAGTCCCTTTTCCTGCAGGATGAGGTCCTTCATCTGATGAGGCATCCACATCCCCTCATCGGCTATGGAAATAAGGGAAAAACTCAGGATTAAAAAAAAGATCAAAAAACTTCTTAGGTATTTCATCGGGATTGTACCTCCATTTTTTTTAACGACTACT
>CAZXJE010000112.1:0-11052 GCA_964640835.1 uncultured Eubacteriales bacterium | reverse complement strand
AACTACCGCGAGCCGACCCAACCTAACCCGGGCTACAACGAAGGCTTTGTAGTGATATCGGCTCGTCCGTAGGGTAAAAAATGTCGATTAAAGAATTTAGAGTTTTAAGAGCATGGAATCGACAGTTTTTATGAATAATTCATATTAGGTGAAGAATTTGAGGGTAAAGAAGAGGTAGACAAGATAGATTACAAACAGAATGATCCCCTTTATCTTTGTCAGGCGACAACCGATACGCATGCTCACAAGCATGATGAGTACAATAAAAATCATGAAAGGAAACGTGAAATTTATGATGTCCAATTCGACCTGGATGGGACTGACGATCGAAGCCACCCCGATGATCCACAAGATGTTGAGTACGTCTGCACCGATGATATCCCCCACAGCGATCTCACCTTCGCCTCTGAGAGCAGCCATAATACACGTGCTTATTTCAGGAAGAGATGTTCCTATCGCAAGAATTGTGGCCCCGATGACGATCTCGGACACAGAAAAGTGAATGGCGATATTCTCCGCTGACCATATGACACCGCGGGTTGTCAGAACAACTCCGATCAATCCAAGCCCAAAAAGCGATACAGGGCGTTTTAGCTGGAGCTTTTTTTCCGAAAACAAATGCGACTTTTTAGGATTGGTATCTCCATTTATATCGTAATGCTTCATCGACCGAAAAAGAGGGATTTTGAAGATCATCAGAAAATACACCCCGAGGAGGCCGAACAAGATCAATCCATCGATGCGGCTGATAACACCATCACGTGCCAATCCATACGCAATAAAATCTATGGCAAGCAAAAAGGGCCCTAAGATCTTGAGCATTCGGCAATTCACAAAGATGAGCGTGGGTGCTAGAATCGCAGCAAATGCGAGAGCCACTCCGTCATCACAGATCACAGATCCCACAGCATTCCCCAGGGCAAACTCGGGTTTTCCCAAAAATGAAGCCATCACAGACACACCGAATTCAGGTGCTGTAGTCGCCAATCCCACAAGGACGATTCCCACGACCATCTTGGGAATATCCAAAATCTCAGCGATCGCTGAAGCCCCTCGGATAAAAAAATCAGCACACTTAAACAACAGAGCAAAAGCGATAGCGAGAACAGCAAAATAAATAAAGATCATTTTTTGTAGATTATCTGTCCGTTAAATATGGTCACCAAAACTTCTGTATCAAGGATATCCTCTGGAGAGATCTCAAAAAGATTCTGGCTTAAAACAACGAGGTCAGCAAATTTTCCCTCTTGGACAGAGCCCTTCATGTCTTCGGCAAATTCTGTGTATGCGCCATTTATTGTATATCCTTTGATGGCCTCTTCTAGAGAAATCTTTTGTTCGGGAATCCAACCGTCGTTTTTCTTGCCATCCAGGGTCCGACGTGTCACAGCTGCGTAAATTCCGGATATGGGATCGAGCGGAGCAACAGTCCAGTCAGAACCAAACGCCATGAGAACATCCGCGTCAAGGAAAGACTTAAACGCATACGTATACTTCGCCCTCTCCTTGCCGATCTTTCTCTCTGCCCACCGGCCATCATCAATGGCGTGATAAGGCTGAACTGAAGCGATGATGTCCATCTTCGCAAAGCGCACAAAGTCCTCGGGAATCAAATGCTGGGCATGTTCGATCCTCCAGCGGCGGTCTCTAGGTCCCCCATCAGCGATCACCCTTTCCATGATATCCAAGATGACATGATTGGCCTTGTCTCCAATGGCGTGGATGGCTATTTGGAGCCCGGATTTATCTGCCTTGCGGATCCTTTGCTCCATGATCCCCTCGGGGTACATATCCGAGACGAAAATACCCGTTTTTTCCGGGTCATCAGTGTAGGGTTCGAAAAAGAGAGCGGTGAAGGATCCTAAAGAGCCATCCACAAACCCCTTTAGACCGCCGATCTTTAATAAATCGTTCTCGAGAGGTTTTTTTTGTTCCAGCTGGGAGTAAAGGTCCCTTTGGCCAATCGCAAAATAAACCGTGAGACGGGCACTGAGTGTTCCCTCTTTGAGAAGCTCATGATAGACCTCAAAATTTGAAGAATAGGCCATATCATGGACGGAAGTGACGCCCATTTGACTGGCGTGTCTCAAAGCCGCCTGTGCTGCTTTTTTCTTTTCTTCAAGGCTGGGCTCTGGGATCTTGTCAGAAACGAGTCTCATGGCTTCATCCTTTAAAATGCCGGTGGGCTCACTGGTCTTGGGGTCCTTGAGTATTTCTCCACCAGGAGGGGAAACAGTATCCTTGGTTACACCTGCGATCTCAAGAGCGAGACTGTTAGCCAAAGCCATGTGTCCATCGAGACGGTTGACAAAAACCGGATTTTGAGGGGATACAGGATCGATCCACTCTTTCCTGGGCATTTCAGGAGGATCGAACTGCTGCTGGTCCCAGTCCCCATTGAGTATCCATTCTCCTCTGCCGATCTTGCTGGTTCTTTTTTTGACAGTCGCTATAAATTCTTCCTTGCTCTTGGCTTCTCTCAATTGAATGCTCGAAAGCGCAAAACCCCCGTCTAAAAAGTGTGTATGGCTGTCCATAAATCCTGGCAGGACGAATGATCCATTGAGGTCGAATCCCTGGGTGTGCTCGCCGAAAAGTGCTTTAATTTCCTCCGTTGTTCCAACTTTTAGTATCCTCTCTCCACGGATGGCAACAGCCTCGGCCCACGGCTGCTCGGGATTCACGGTCCAGATCCTTCCATTATAGAGTGCAAGATCAGCGATCACACTCGTTTTTTCCGCTTTGCAGCCAAAAACGAATCCCACAAGGCTTGCCAAAATAACGATATCCAGTATCTTCATGCGTAAACTCCTAAATCTTGCTGGTTGTTTTATCGCTCATGTTTTTTAGGGTGATCTGCATAAAATCTTCGGGAATGATCAATTCCCCCGAGTAATTTTCTCGAATCTCTCGTTCGATCTCTGCAAGAGAATATTCAATCTCTCCAAAAAAATGGCATGGGATAACACACTTGATTCCAGCCTCCTGGGCATATCTCCCCAGTTCGATTGGATTCGCATGTTTAGTTTTTAGCGCAGGATACTCTTCAAAGAATCGGCTGGGAGCGCTGCAATCATGGATGAGATAATCTGCTCCTCGAGCGCTCTCAAAGAGAGGCGGGTGAACGGGAGTGTCTCCCGAATATAACATCGATGGCCCTGATGTGTTGAAGCGAAATCCAAAGGCCAGAGACGACTCATTGTGCGGGACTTTTATCGTCGAACACTCGATCGAGTTTGCTATCATAAAGTCCTGATTGGGTTCCAAAGGGATAAAGCGGACACGGCACTTAATCTTTTTGTCCAAAAGATGGAAAAGCTCAAGGAATCTGCGGCAAAAATTGATGGTTCTTTCCGAGCCAAGAAGATCTATCTGGCATTCGGTGAGCATCAAGCTGTGAATGAAAGAAGGCAGTCCATACACATGGTCGGGATGGATGTGGGTTACGAGTACGGTTTGTATGTCAGCAGGTTCAACATTCAATTTCTTTATCTTTTGAACGATACTGCCAGGACAGTCAATCAAGACGTGATCGGCGGAGTGATTTATCAGAAAAGATGTATTGTCTCTCTCCACAGTGGCGACAGACCCGCCGGTGCCCAAAAAACTAATTTCAGTCAACATAAGTATTGACACTATTTATAGATGAAATCCCTCATTTAATCAATATGTTTGCTTCACCGAGAAGCATTTCCAATCGGATGCATCTCCAAACCACATTAGTAAGATCAATCAACTGATTTGCCCGAAGGAGGGATAAGAGACTATGCGTCAGAGGAGGAAAATATATCGCTTATTTATGATGAATAACTTGATTGAAAGTCTTAGTTAGGCGTAATATGAAGAAGAAAAATTGTCGCTTAAGGGTGTGTCCGAATCATTTGACAATATTCAAAAGAGAAGTACAATACCTGAGCAGGACATAGCGAATAAAATAGGAAGGAATTATTATGGTCGATACATTATTAGAAAGTGAAACCAAAAAAATCGCTTTGCTCATAGATGGCGACAATGCCCAGCCCATGCTCATAGGTAAGATACTGACAGAAGCCAGCAAATATGGGAAATTAACTATCAGGCGGATATATGGAGACTGGACAACCGCCAATATGCAGGGTTGGAAAGACACATTAAATGCAGCTGCTATTCAACCGATTCAGCAGTTCCGTTATACCGTAGGCAAGAATGCCACAGACAGTGCCATGATCATCGATGCTATGGATATCCTACATGGAAAACTGGTTGACGGTTTCTGCCTAGTCTCGAGCGATAGTGATTACACCCGCCTGGCCACTCGCATCCGGGAAGGTGGCATTTTTGTTATGGGAATTGGCAGACAATTGACCCCAAAAGCTTTTGTTAATGGCTGTAATGTTTTTATCTATACTGAAAACCTTCTGCCTAAAGAGACGTCCCGGGGAAAAAAGACATCAAAAAAGACCTCTGCTAAGGAGGAAAAATCCAGGAAGCTGGATCCTTTGCCTCTGCTCAAGGGAGCTTTTGAAATGGCCATACAAGAGGACGGCTGGGCCAACCTGGCGACCATGGGATTTTATTTGCATCAACTCGACCCGGGCTTCGATCCGCGCACATATGGATTCAAACAGTTATCTCAGCTTATTAAATCCTATGCAAAATTATTTGAGCTGCGGTTCCAGGATGAATCTGGCACTACCACAATGTATGTCAGAAACAAAGAATGATTCGGAACTCGGACTTCTGCCGTGCACCAAGATAGCCAAAAGCTATGGACGAGTTAAAAGTATCTGCGCCGGGCAGAATCTGTCTTTTTGGTGAACATCAGGACTATTTCGGGCTCCCTGTGATCGCCGCAGCCATCAACTTGCGCATAATTATTTCAGGCAGAAAAAGGGGTGATCCCAATTTCGTGATCGCGCTGCCAGACATTCAGGACATAGAGAGATTTTCGCTCACAGAGGACCTAACCTACAGTAAAGAGAGGGACTACTTAAGAAGTGTAATCAATGTTCTGCGCAGAAAAAATGTCCCTATTTCTTCAGGTTGGGATTGCACAGTTCAGGGAAATATTCCCATAAATTCCGGCACCTCAAGCTCTTCAGCCCTCGTCGTTGCCTGGACTCGGTTCCTGCTGGAGGCCGCAGAAAGCCCCGAGGCAAAAATCCCCGAGACCATTGCAGAATTGGCATTCCAAGCAGAAGTTGCAGAATTTAAGGAACCCGGCGGGAAAATGGACCACTATGCGTCTTCATTGGGAGGAATTGTGGATATCCACTTCGAAGACCGGTTGATAGTGACGAGGTTCAAGAATCCTCTCAAAGAGTTTGTCCTTGCAGATTCTCTCCTCCGAAAGGACACAACAGGCACTCTGGGTTTTATTAAAAGCCATGTCTTGAACGGAGTGAGCGAGATCCGATTTTCGATAAAAAACTTTCGTCTGCAGAATAGGATCAGTGATGAGGAGAGGGATAAGATCGAGAAGCTGTCTCCAGATGTAAGGAGACTGTTAGAGGGAACCCTTCTGACGAGGGACATCACGGCCGAAGGCGAATCTCTCTTCCAATCCGACAATTTCGATCACCAAAAATTCGGACAACTCCTGACGTCCCAACACGAAGTCCTTAGAGACTATCTCCAAGTATCTGCGCCAAAACTCGAACAGATGATCAAAACAGCTTTAAAAGAGGGTGCATTGGGAGCAAAGATCAACGGTTCTGGCGAAGGAGGATGTATTTTTGCCTATACGCCTCATGGAGCCGACCGAGTGGCTGAATCTCTAAAAAAACTCGATACCAAAGTCACCATCATCCGTATAGATGAAGGAGCCAGGCTTCAAGCATAATCGGACATTCTGGTATGAGGCTATTGCGCCTCCTCGATCCTGGAAAGGCGGCCTTTGAGGGGAAAAACCGAACCGGATAGACCAAAGAACCGAAGAATGGAGGAACAATGATAAGCGCAACTCAGATAAGAAAAGGCATGATCATCAGAGTCGAGAACGAGATCTACAAAGTCCTCGAGACCACTCATGTCACGCCGGGAAAAGGACAGGCATTGATGCAAACCAAGCTGCGCAAACTCGACGATCAATCTCTCCATGACTACCGGTTCCGGTCCAAGGACAAGGTCGAACAGGCATACCTGGTAACCACAGACATGGAATATCTCTACTCCGAAGGCGAGGAATATGTGTTCATGAACCTGGAAAATTATGAACAACTCAAGCTCACATCCGAGATCATCGGAGACGCTGTCAATTATCTTATTCCCAATGTTGTCTTTTCCATCGAGATGCTGGATAAAAATCCTGTGGGCGTTAATCCACCGATGACGATCGAACTGGAAGTTATTAAGACTGAACCCTATCTCAAAGGGGCCACTCAGTCGGCCAGCAACAAGCCCGCAACCTTGGAAACTGGGATCACAATAAACGTTCCTCAGTTCATAAAGGAAGGGGATATTGTCCGGATCGACACACGAGAGGACAAATACCTCGAGCGCACAAAAAGGTGATCAAAAGAGGGAGTATTGCTCTTTCTGAGGCAAAAATCAGAAAGTGGCTCTGTGGACGCCGATATTGCCCTTTGCATCCTCAACTTTGACTGTGATCATATCGTCAAAATCGCGAGGAAGTGTAATGCTGAAGCTGAAGCCTTCCTCTCTGGAATCACAGATCCCATTAGTCGGGAAAACGATCCGCCAATTGTTGGGCCGTACAAGAAACTTCACTTCTGTGATGTGTGAGAATGAATCTGACGTTGTAAAGCTCACTTTGATCGTATTCCGATCCCTTGCAACTTGGAAATTTCGAATAACTGGGAGTGAATTATCGATCAAAAGCGGACGACTGATCTTTTCGGCCTGAAGTTCGATCCCTAGGGGATTTGAGGGCTTATCCTGCGCTTCGATCCTTATGAAATAGATCCCATCGGGGAACGAGAGTGTATCAAAGGCAAAAACTTTTTCTTCCCAGTCTTGCTTCAGATAACGCCACTGACTCTCATTTTCGTTCCGTATGGCGATAGAATAGACGAGCATATCCCCATTTTCATCAAAAGCATCCCATACCACAGTCTGGTATCCCTTCCTTTCGGCCTTTTTCGAGACAACATAACCCATGGCTTTTTCCTTGTTTTTTGCCTTTTCTGTGATGTCCTGCTCTGCACCCTGGATCTGTTCTTTCTGATCTGGCAGCTTTAAAAAAACTTCATTAGCCGGAAGGAGATCGACACGCGAGATGATCGGCGCCAGATTAGTCTGCAAATAGAAAAGCGAGATCTTTTGCAGATGGGGAGAGATTTTACCAGATTGTGATTTAAGAATGGCCTTGAACTGTAAATACCTCGCTTTGGGACTTAACATCTGCTCCCCTTCGATCTTTTGATAGGGAGGAGACCAATCACTCCATGCCTGGGTAGGCACACTGGAATTCCCGCTTCGTGTTTGAAATTGGAGCGTCGTCCCAGAAGGCATCTCGGCTGTCCACTCGATCCTTCCCCAGGAGGCTAGAGTTTTTGCATCAAACACGCGGCTTATGTACTCTCCCTCAAATCGCTGTTCTGCGGATATGATGCTCAGATTGGAAGGATTGTTGGACAGTGTGTAAAGACTGGTACCACGGGGTTGAAGCAGATAGATCTGCTCAGCTTCCTTTTGAACGATCAAGGAAACTTTTTCATTGCTGTCAATGGCATAAATCCTTCCTTTATTCCCCGTTCCAAAGATCAATTCTTGTTTTATCTCATTCCAAAAAAGGGAATAGATCATTTCATCGGTAGAACTCCAGAGTCTCTTGGCGATTCCCTCAGAACTGACTTTAAAAAGAGTGCTGGGTTGTTTCTGGAGCTGTGACTGCATATCTTGAGTACTGGTACCAGAGGGCGTGACTGTGATAGAGACCTCGGCATCGGGCGTTGCTGAAATTGTCGGTTTTGTTTCCATCTTAGGTTTTATGGATCTGCCTCCGGCCGCAGCATAGATATTCCCCGCCCGATCCAGAGTGATACTCTTGATCTCTTCAAAGGGTGACTCATACAAGATTAAGGCCCTTCTTTGCGGAGATATGCGGTACAAACGGCCCTTTCCACCGCTTCCAGCGTACAATCCCCCATTACGGTTCATCTCTAAACATAGAATATGGTTTTCCTCGGAATCCAAAAACTTCTGGCCTTCACCACGCTCGTTGATCGCGTAAATTCCCCCACTCTCCCCGACCGCAGCCAGCAGAACTCCCTTCTCATCGAATTTCAAGTCCCAGATGTATCGTTCCTGAGGGTTGAAAAAGGGCTCCCCCTTGCCCTGGGAAGTAATTTTATAGATCTTTCCGTTGGGGGAGCTTCCTGCATAGAGGTTTCCTTTAGAATCTTGAGCGAGACAAAATATGTCCTGCTCGGGAACCTGGAAATACAATTCGAATTGACCCGCATTATTCTTCCTATAGATCTTTCCGTCATGGCCGGTTCCAAGATAAATCCTTCCGCCCTGAGTGACGAGAAGGGACAAAAAGAACTCTTCGGCAGGCGCTTCCATCGTTTCTTCTTTTGGGGATAGAGACAGAACACCATCAAAAGTAACGGATATGCCCTCGAATTCCCCTCTCAAATAGTCATTTATGTTCCGGAGTTCCCACCTGTGCGGCTGAACCGCTACTAAAAAAAGTGCCATGAATATTACAACCGAACAAACACCTGCTAATATCTTTTTCATATTCTCAACTCCTCTTCTACGCTGAACTATTCATAAAAGCTACTGCCAACTTTAGATACAAAACACACTCAATATCTTATTGGCACTATCTTTTACCCTTTGGGCGAGCCGACCTCACTACAAAGCCTTCGTTGTAGCCCGGGTTAGGTTGGGACGGCTCGCGGTAGTTCACTACAGCTTCGTGGGCCACTGCCTCGCCTTTGCGACCCTAATGTTAGGGTGGGGCGGGTCGGATCGTGAATAGTCCAGGCTGAAAAACAAAATTCGGTTTTCGCTATACAGATAATGAACCATGCTATTTTATTTTTATTGGAATAATAGTAGCTCCTCTGAAAACAAATGGGACAGGCTGCTGCAACTGCCCGAGCGTCGATTTTTCCAACTCGGTGGGAGCCGACGATGCTGTTCGAGGAGAAGTAAACATAGATTTCATGCTTAGCGGCAAATTTGGCATCTCCTCTCCCCTGAGAAAAAGACCGGGCTTGGATGCCAGGATCTTGAAATAAATCCGGTTATTTTTCCTCAGGTTATTGAGCATTCGGATCACATGCTCGATATTCCTGGGCGTAAACGGCTGTCTCTTGTACTGAGTTGCTTCCAGCTGCTGCAATGACGCCGCATCTGCGATGACGAGATAAAATTCAGAGCCTTTGGGCAAATTGGGAACCGGGATACCTCCCTCCCACATAGCGCTTTCTCCCCTAAAGCTTCGGGTATAGACCTTTATTCGGATGATTTCCCCCGGAGAGACATCGTACTTATCGAGCCAGACCTTTTCCAGTTGTGCATATTTAACGTCCTCAGTGGGCATGATCGAAAGGTCGATCCGGTGAATAGAGAGGTCTAGGAACTCATTACTCATTAAGAAATAAACAACGGCTGCGACAAGGCTCGACAAGTTTGTGCTGGCCATATCAAAAGCTCCAGAGAATAGATCTTCCAGATGCACGCTCATCCCGTTGTCCAAGTAGACATCCCCGCTGAACTCCAGAGAAAGGTCGCCGATGGCTCTTTCCTCGCTAAGGATCAGACTTGAAACCACCATATTAACCAAGGCGGGAGTCAGGATCTTATCTTCTGTAAGATTGACGGTGTACCTTTTCTCCCCTTTGTTTGTTCTCAATGTGATATTCAAGGGGATAAGATCAGGCACTTGGCCGAGCTCCCCATACAGTCCGGGCACGCGATCTTGCGAGAACTTACCCACCGGGATCTCTGTGCCCGTGAGCTTGTGCGAAACATCAAGCTTTGGTACTATCGTCATAACTTCCGCCTTGGTCATCGTATAGCCAACAGTGCCCAGATTGAACCAGGGATGCCCCCATGCCAAGACCCTGTTCCCGTCCACATAGGTGACAGTTCCCACCGCAGACAGGTTGAGGTCTCCGGTGACGAGTTGTGCGCCGACCGAATCTCCTCCCTTTAAGGTCAGGTCAGGAATTGTGATTCCCTCTTGAGATTGACCGGAAATACTGACACTCATTGGAGCAAAACCAATCCTTGAAAAAAAGTGTTTCGCCTTTTCAAAAACGTGGGGAGAAAAACCGCTAAAGACAAGGGGTATGCTGATGGGAGAAAACGTTCGATCTCCACTGATAATGGTAGGATCTTTGTAAAAATATGACTCGTAAATAGAGAACAGTTCACTCAGAGGGAGATGTTTTTTTATCGGGATCTGTGGCGTAAAAGAAGACTTTGCAGACTCCTTCTCCGGGATCGCCATCATCTCATTGATGGGAGTGACAAGTGCTAGAGGTTCTTTAACAAAGGCGCCAAGACTGTAGGATAATGCACCGATCAATTTGCCATCGATGTAGATCGGGCTTCCACTCATGCCTTGCATCACCCCGGCATCTCCGATACTTGCGCCGCTGATCCTCACGACGATCAAATCCTTTTTGGGCTGAATGTTGCGCATGACGCCTAGAACCTCAACATCAAATTCTTCGATCGTATCGCCGAGAAAGACACTCCGGCCCTTCCCCTTCATGCCTGCCTCTATCTGGTCAACCGGAAGAATATTTTGAACGCCTTCCAGACTTGTTAATGCCAAACCTACCATCAGAACAAAAACCACCGTTAGTATTCGTATTATTCTCATCATGCTCATTATACTCTTTCTTGACTGACTTTGTCAGTCACCTGAATTATTCATAAAAAATGTCGATACTTATTCAACAAAATCAATATCAAATACTTACATTATTCATCAAGTAAATCACTTTATCACTTTCGTTTTCAATGTACATTCTTATATAATCGACATTTTTTACCCTATGGGCGGCGACCCAACCTAACCCGCCGATCTCACCACAAAGCCTTCGTTGTAGCCCGGGTTAGGTTGGGGCGGCTTGCGGTAGTTCACTA
>CAZXJE010000111.1:0-11079 GCA_964640835.1 uncultured Eubacteriales bacterium | reverse complement strand
TCCTCGCTGGGGAAACTGAGCGTGTTTTCGAAATCACCAATTGGGACACTCGGATGTCATTCATCACAGTTTTGGGGATACTTACACTTGCTGGATAATGTTTGACCTGTAAGTTTTCCCTGTGATATAAGGTTAAAAAATGTTACCATCTCAGCCCGCTGTTCTGAGTCTTCATTTCATAATTTCTCTTTGTAATCTAATTCTGAAATACAACTCTGGACATTGGATGAAAGACCTAATGTGTACAGAGAAAGGAGAAAACACACTATGAAAAATTCAAAAGTATGGAGAAACTTGGTCTTCCTAGGTTTTGTTGTCTTAATTGTTTTATTTTTAAATGCGACGGCAGATGTTCCCCCGGATGACAAGCTCATCGAGTTTGATGGGTGCACAAGTATTTTGGTTGGAAAACTTGCCTCTGTCGATGGGTCGACTATGACGTCGCATTCCTGCGATTCGGGCTCAGACCGCACGTGGATCAATGTTGTTCCCGGAAAAAAGCATAATCCTGGTGATATGTGCACGATCTACTTCCGGTCTAAAAGGACAAAAGGGCCGGATCATCCGGATCGTCTCCCCAAAGGGAAGATCCCTCAGGTTGCCGAGACGTATGCGTACATCAACACAGCATACGCAGTGATGAATGAACATCAGCTTGCGATCGGAGAAACCACATTCGGTGGGAGGCGAGAGCTCGTGAGCAAAGAGGGGATTCTGGATGCTCCAGAGCTCTATCGTCTGTGTTTGGAGCGAGCCAAGACAGCCAGAGAAGCCATCAAGGTTATCGATGAATTGACTAAAGAATTCGGATACATCGATGCGGGTGAATGTTTCACCTTTGCCGATCCTAAAGAAGTCTGGTTCTTTGAGATCTTGGGTCCTGGGACAGGGAAAAAAGGTGCTGTCTGGGCCGCAGTGAGGATCCCGGATGATGAACTCGCGGTATCGGCCAACGGCAGCCGGATCAGAGAGATCGACCTTAAAGACAAAGAAAATTTCATGGCATCTGATAATGTGTATTCTCTAGCCGAGGATATGGGCTGGTGGGACCCCAAGATCGGAAAACCTTTTGAATTCTGTTATGCGTATGCACCGGGGACTCGGACGAGGATGGGTACACGCCTTCGGGAGTGGCGAGTTTTAAGTTGGTTGGCCCCATCACTTAAGCTAAATCCCTATTCAGAGAATTATCCGCTTTCAGTCAAACCGGACGAAAAAGTTTCTATCCCTAATATCCTTGAGATCTTCAGGGATGCCTATGATGACACAAATTTTGACATCACCACGCAGATGATGACCTCAAACCGGAAGGGCGAGGTGGTCAAAAGCCCGGTGGCTACGCCTTTCATGAATGGAGAATTGAGAAAGCTCATGAATATCGAGCGGCACAGGACGATCTGTGTGCCCTATGCCACATACCTCCAGGTCACGCAGTCCAGAGAATGGCTGCCGAATGCGATCGGTGGCGTGGTCTGGTTGGGGTACGACAATCCTGCGACAACTCCTCATATACCTTTTTATTGTGGCATATCCCAGATGCCGGATTCTTACATGGTGGATGGCCGGTGGGGATACCGGACGGATTGTGGCTGGTGGGCTTTCCGTAGAGTCAGTAAATTAGCATTGTTCCGATGGCAGGACATGACCAAAGACATCGAGAATGTCTGGAGGCCGATCGAGGAAAAGGCCTTTACAGAACAAGTGCAGATCGAAGAAGAAGCCCTCCGTCTCTATAAGGAAAATCCACAAAAAGCCAAAGAATTCCTCACCAAGTACTGCCTCGACATCGCCAACAATGCTGTCGATGCCTACTGGACCCTCGGCGACAACCTCTGGGGAAAATATGCTAGATATTTCTGATATTCTTTAGCTAATCTCGAGTAAGTCTGCTATTCACAATAGTATTCTCGGATTTTTTAAATTTGACTATTTCTCTTGATAATAATATGTTATATGTAAATATTGCAAGGGGATGAAGGTGACTCTGAGTTGTCCTAAGTGCCAGTTTGAAAATCCAGATAACACGAAGTACTGCGGGAATTGTGCTACACCCCTTCCTATTTCTGAGGAAGCCTTAGATGCACAAACAGAAACTCTTTCAATCCCGATAATAGATCTTGCTACAGGCAGCGTTCTAGCAAGTCGGTATGAAATCATTGAGGAATTAGGCAAAGGGGGAATGGGAAAGGTCTATAAAGCCCTGGATAGAGAAATAAATGAGAAGATTGCCGTTAAGATTATCAGACCTGAAATCGCTACACATAAGAATATTATACAGCGTTTCCAAAATGAGCTAAGAATGGCTCGTAAGATCACTCACAAGAATGTTTGTCGAATGCACGACCTGGGAAAGGATGGAGATACCCGATTCATCACCATGGAATATGTTTCTGGTGAAGATTTAAAAAAATCCATAAGACGGATGGGACCGCTTACTGTTAGAAAAGCGATTTCAATCAGTAAGCAGATATGCCATGGGCTTTCAGAAGCACACCGTTTGGGTGTCTACCACAGAGATCTCAAGCCTCACAATATCATGATCGATCGAGAAGGAAATGCCAAAATTATGGATTTTGGGATTGCACTGTCGCAAAAGGCCAAAGGAATCACTGATTCGAATGTGATAATTGGGACTCCCCAATACTTATCTCCCGAACAAGTGGAAGGCAAAGAGGTCGATCAACGCTCTGATATCTATTCTTTAGGAGTAATTCTTTTCGAGATGGTGACAGGACAAGTCCCGTTTGATGGGGACACTACTCTTAGCGTTGCTGTCAAACATAAAACAGAAATACCTCGTGATCCGAAAGAGTTCAATGCTCAGATACCTGATGAACTCAGTCTGTTGATTTTGAAGTGTATGGAAAAGGATCCAGCGAAGAGATATCAAACAGCAGAAGAACTCTGCTCTGAATTAACACAAATAGAGAGTGATTTTCCCACAAGTGAGACCACAATTTCAAAAGAAGAATCTAAAATTAAAACCATTGGAAAACAGCTGAAGTTATCTCGACTCCCGAGTGCAATCCTGTTTTTAGCTCTAATCGTAGTGGCGGGGTATTTTTTTTATACAAAAATTTTACAAAAGAGGAGCCATGATGCGATAGCACCTGAAGGCACAAAGCATAAGAATTCGATTGTTTTGTTGCTTCTTTTAGATCTAAGCCCACAACAAGATCAGGAGGCATCCTGCCTTGCGATGACAGAAAACCTCATTATGAAACTCGTTGCTTTCAATGAATTAAGGGTAATTGGCCTGCAAACCTCAATAGCATATCGTGAGTCGAACAAATCCATCCAAGAAATCGGAAGGGAGTTACAGGTCACAAATGTCTTGGAAGGAACTTTGCAAGCAAATGAGGATAATCTCCGTGTCACCATTAATATCAGCAATGTTGAGGACGGTGCAGTCTATTGGGGAAGAGAGTTTCAGAGGAGCAGAAAAGATGAGTTTGAGCTTCAAGATGACATCTTGAAAGCAGTAGCAGAGACGTTAGGGATCGATCGTGTTAATGAAAAGTACAGTATGATTAAGCCAAGAGAATCCCCGAATCTCAAGGCATACGAATTCTATAAATATGGGAGGCATTTCGAGATACTCTATTATGAATCTAATGATATAAAAGATCTTGAAGCTAGTGAAAAAAATTACTTAGAGGCGATTAATATTGATCCAAATTATGCGCTCGCATATTGGCGTTTGGGAAATTTTTACTATAATTTGTACATTTATAAAGGCGAAGAAGAGTATCTTAATTTGATGTATGAATATCTCATGAAAGCAAAAGATATCGATGAAAATTTAGCAGAAGTGAATGTTGGACTTGGTTGGTATCACTTTGACCAAGAAGATAATGACAGAGCCTTTCAATATTTCAAAAGGGCATATGAACTTGACCCGGACAATGCAGAGATTAACTATCATATAGGCAGTTTTCTAAGGAGTATAGGTTTGTATGAGAAGGCAAGGAAATATTATTCTCGGGCATTTGAGCTGGAGCCCACGCCATTGGAGTTCACTGATTGGAATATCGTTCGTGCAAGATGCTACAGCTTTACCGGACAGTATGAGATAGCTGCCGATTACTTGGGAAAGGCCATAGAAATAAAACCAGATCTTGATCTGTATCTCGAATATGCAAAACAATTGATTATGCTTAAAAGATATGAAAATGCAGAAGTCCAAATCTCTAAAGCTGAGAAATTAACTCCTGATGATCCTTTGAGCAGACATCTCCAAGCCTGGATATTTGCGGCCAAAGGAGAGAAAAGTAGAGCCCTAGAGCTAATTGAAGATAGCGATCACACTTTTTTATATCGTTTTACATGCATTTATGCACTTTTAGGCTTGAAAAACGAAGCGATAACTAATATAAAAATAGGGATTACAAAAGGCTTTGATATATATAAAGAATATTTCTATTCATATCCTTACTTAAGAGACACACCCTGCTACGATAATCTGAGAGACGATCCTCGCTTTCAAGAAATTGTGAACATAGAAAAACGGAAATATGACGAAAAATCAGAGAAATATCGTGGGCTATGATTCTTATGAAGCCGATAAAAATTTATGGATTCATTTGACAATCAATTTTTCCTTTGGTAAAAGTTTATAAGCGCTTTTCACATTATTGAATCAGCCATGAGGGGAAAGAGTGACTCTTTTCATTAGTGTAGCACAACTGTCATCTCTTGGTCTTTGAGGAAGGGGATGTCAGATAATATACAATTTTTCTAATTTTAAAAAGGGAGGGATTTATGAAGCTTAAAATTTGGTCGATTTTGATAGTCTTTGTTCTCGTTTTCTTCATTAGTTCAACAGGAGGAAATGCCTACTATGATGCTCAAGAGAAATTCAGTGGGCCAGGACTAGAATGGTTGCTAAAATATGTAGAGAAACCATACACATTGGATGAACTCAATAAAATATTTAGGGCACGACATCATAGGCTGTCTAAGTTCTTTGTAAAGGATCAATTTGACAAAATAGGTAAATATTATGGACCTGGAGGAATGGTTAGAACACATGACAACGAATTAATATATGGGGCCGACAATATCGCGAATTACTTTGAAGAACTCAAGGGCGATGTAGCTGTAGTTAGCTTCGAAGCAGTCAAAGTATATATTGACCTAGACGAATATTTAGCAAAGAAAAAGGACGGACTACTTGAAGACAAAGTTTACACGATTCATGAAATAATATTGATTACGTTTGATATTGATGGCCATTCCATTGTGGAGCTTGCTTCTTCAACATCGTATACTCATTCACGCAAAACCTTTAGAAACGGCGAGTAATAACATATTTTCTCGAAAATTGATGAGACTAGGCTTGTCATAATAAAATTTTCGAATAACTTAGCACATCTAAAGCAAATTTAAGGGCACTTCTGAGAGTGAAGTGTATTTCTAAATATACACTTTTAGACGCTTATCGATTTTTATTAATATCCTGCAAAGGAGTGGATCTTTACGGCAAGAATTTAACCAATCGGTTTGACTATCCATTTATGTAGTCATATCTTAGAGATAAGTATACATTAAGGGGATGGGTTCATCATGAAATGTCCCAAGTGCCAATTCGAGAATCCGGATAACACGAGATTTTGTAGGAATTGTGCTATTCCGCTCCCTCTCCCGGGTGAAACTCTTGAAGCTCAAACGGAAACTTTAGCCACACCAGTGCCCGATATTACTCGAGGAAGTGTACTCAGCGAAAGGTACGAGATCATAGAGGAGATCGGAAAAGGGGGGATGGGCAAAGTCTATAAAGCTTTTGACAAAGATATCGATGAGAATATCGCTTTGAAGATCATCAGACCGGAGATCGCCTCAAACACACAGATCATCACAAGGTTTCAGAACGAGTTAAAGATGGCTCGGAAGATCGCACACAGGAATGTCTGCAAAATGTATGACCTGGGGAAGGATGGAGATACGAAGTACATCTCGATGGAATATGTGCAAGGGGAGGATCTAAAGACCACCATAAAAAGAATGGGACCTTTAACTGTAGGAAAAGCGATATATGTCGCCAAACAGGTTTGCGAAGGATTAGCTGAAGCCCATCGGCTGGGAGTCATCCACAGGGATTTAAAACCACGGAACATCATGGTCGACCGGGAGGGGAATGCACGGATCATGGATTTTGGCATCGCTATCTCCCATGAGACGAAGGAGATCACAGATTCGCGTATCATGTTGGGCACGCCACATTATATGTCGCCTGAACAGGTATCTGGAAAACCAACAGATCAGCGCTCGGATATCTATTCTTTAGGGATTATCATGTTCGAGATTTTGACCGGGCAAGTGCCCTTCGATGGGGACACTACTATCAGTGTCGCTCTCAAGCACAGGAACGAAAAACCCCCTGATCCGGCAGAGATCAATTACCGCATTCCAGACGAGTTTAGCCAACTCATCCTCAAATGCCTCGAGAAGGATAAAGAGAAGAGGTATCAGAGTGCAAATGAAGTGCTTTCTAATCTCCGAAAGATCGAAGACGAGATACCTACCACAGAGAGGATCCGGATAAGAGAAAGAACTAGAACAAAGAGGTTGAAATCCAAGAATAAACCTTTAGGAATCGCAGCTATAGCTCTGGGTACAATTTTTGTAATTATCGCTGGTTATCTAATCTTGAATAGATACCCAAAAGAAAAAGTCACACCAGCTGTGTCCTCTGAAGCAATGCGCTGGAGCAATTCGATAGCGATTCTTCCATTTAAAGATCTTAGCCCAGAAGGAGATCAGGAATACCTCTGTGAATCCATGATGGGGAGCCTGATCACAAAATTGCGGTCCTTGAGTCCGGACTTAAAAGTTATTTCACAACGAACTGTATTGAAGTATAAAGATATGAGTGTTGACATAACACAGATTGGAAAGGAATTGGATGTACAAACAATTTTGGATGGCAGCCTCCAAATTATAGAGGATAGAATCCTTGTGAATGCTTGGCTCACGAATGCTGAAGATAATTCGGTCATCTGGCCATTCGAATATGATGGGAAAATCGAAAGCGTGCTAGATATCCAAGATGAGATAACTTTTAGTATCGCCAAGGAATTAAAGGTGCACTTTTCGGATAAGAATGTCGATATGATCAAACAACGAGAGCCGCAAAATATCGATGCGTACGTTTTCTATTCAAGAGGAGCTTATTTTGAAAGACTTTACCGAGATGAAGAGAGGGAGGAAGATTTTAGGACTGCAGAAAGAATGTATAACCAAGCCATTGAAATTGATCCGTCTTATGCATTAGCGTATATAGGGATGGGGGACCTCTTTGAGTATCATTTTGTGCTTTATGATAGAGAAGAGGACATGGAGATTATGCTCCAGAATTACCAGAAAGCCTATGATCTGGCTCCTGATATGGCTGAGAGTAATGTTGGTTTGGGATGGTATCATTTTTACCACCAGGATAACGACAGTGCTTACAAATACTATAAAAGAGCATTTGAGCTAAACCCGAACAATCCTGATGTGAATTACAATATCGGGGGATTTTTGCGGAGTATTGGCCTATTCGACAAAGCGATAAAGTATTATTCAAGGGCGATCGACTTAAATCCTTTGGATCCTATGTACCGTGGTCTTCGGTCTACATGTTATAGAAATATTGGTGAGCTAGATAATGCTACCGCCGATATTGAAGAAATCAGGAGAATGTATCCAGAGGATCTAAACCTCATTCTCAGGCATGCGAGATTTCTCCTTTGGAAAGGGCGCCTGGATGAGGCCGACAAATTGATCAATGATGTGGAAATCATCGATCCTGATTTAAAGGATATTCAATATACACGGGCATTGGTCTGTGCACTGAGGGGAGATAAGGAGCGTGCCCTTGAGTTGATCGAGGGAATCGAAAGATACTATTACTATCACTCTCTTTTTTCACATATCTATGCTGTTTCTGGGATGAAAGATGAAGCCATTCAGGTTATTCAAGACGGCATAGGCAAGGGATATGAAAAAATTAAAACTTATATCTATACTTATTTGGAACTGATTAACAATCCTTTTTTTGATGGATTGCATGGCGAACCACGTTTTCAGGAAATTTTGAGAAGTCAGAAAGCTAAATATGACGAGATGTTGTTAAAGTATAGCGGACTTTAAGTTGTCAGGATGAAATTAGGACCTGTTTTACAATCTAGATATATCTTTCTGACGCGTTAAGTATCATTCATCTGAGATTTCGGCGATAGGAATTTTTCCCTTGAAGACCTTGTAGAGGTAGATTGTGTATCCGATCACGATTGGCATTCCAATGAGGGCGATGATGAGCATCACTTTGAGGGTCAGCTCGGAAGAACTAGCGTTGTAAATTGTAAGACTTAGGGCAGGATCGTTACTCGCTTTAACCAGATACGGAAAGTGAATGGCACCCATAATTCCCCACAAACTCATAAAGGCCAGTGAAGAACTCAAGAACGCCTGTGAATCCTTGGCTTTTTGGAGGGAGATGTAGAGGACAACAAGTGCACATCCCAAAAATGCTGTGCTTACCCATGCCAAAGGTTTTTTTAAGGCTTCGGGCATATAGACGATCGTGAGGACGAAAACGAGAAGAAGCAAGATTTTGTGGGGAAAAAATAGAGTTTTTGCGATCTTTCTTGCCCTTTCCTGAACCACTCCGCCGATTTTCATGGCTACATATGTACTTCCCTGGATCAGAAAGGCAGCAAGTCCAAGCAATCCCACTGCCAGAGGGAAGGGACGTAGGAGTGTGAAAAAGTTTCCGGTATAGTTCATCGTATTATCTAGAGGGACACCTACGACTACATTTCCCAATGCCACTCCAAAGAGCAGGGATGGGAGGAAACTCCCGACCATAAAGGCTCCTTCCCAGAATCCTTTTCTTTTAGTGTCGTGGGCACGAAATTCCAGAGATACAGCACGAAAGATCAGTGAAAAAAGCACGACCATAAGTGCCAAATAGAATCCACTGAAAGCCGTTGCATAGGCGTGGGGAAAAGCAGCAAAAAGGGCTCCTCCTCCGGTCAACAGCCAGACCTCATTCCCATCCCAGAAGGGTCCGATGGATTTGATCAAGGCCTCTTTCTCCTCCTCTTTTTTCCCCAGGAATGGGAAAAGAGCGCCGATTCCCAGATCAAATCCGTCGAGAATGGAATAACCGATGAACAAAACACCGATGAGAATGAACCATATATTGCGAAGGATATCCCAATTTTCCATGAGCGTTCTCCTTTAGTATCCTTCCGAAACGGATTCCTCTGGGCCTTTTTTGATGAGCCTTAGGATGATGGGAATCCCCACAGCAGCAATAAGAGTGTAAACAACAATAAAAAGAATAAGTGAGAACAGGATATTTTCTGCGGGAACGTTTATCGAGATAGCATCTGCGGTCTTGAGGACCTTATAGACAACCCAGGGCTGCCGGCCGACCTCTGCGGCTACCCAGCCGGTCTCGTTGGCTATGTAGGGGAAAGGGATAAGAAAGAGCAAGAGTTTGAGATACCATTGGGAATCGTAGATCTTTTTCCGTACAAGAAGCCAAATTCCGATAACAGACATTCCTATGAATACCATCCCCAGGAGAATCATGATGTGGTATGAGACAAAGGGAATAAAGACGCGTGGCCGTTCGTCCTCGGGGAATTCATTGAGACCGAGGACTTTGGCATTCGGGTCGAAATAGATGAGAGTACTAAGCATCTTGGGGATTCCGATGTAAGCATGGGTTTTTTGCTCGGATTCATCCGGAATGCCGAAGATGGCAAGGGGAGCTCCCTCTTGAGTTTCCCAGAGGGCCTCGAAGGCAGCCATTTTTTCGGGTTGTGTCTCAGCGACTTGGATGGAATGGGCGTGTCCCAATCCGAGTTGCAGAATAGAAACAATGATAAAAACAGTCATAGAGATGCGCAAAAGTGGTTTGGCGAATTCGATGTGGCGTTTCTTCAAAAGATACCAGGCTGCGATGCCAACGGCAACAAGTGATCCCGTGATCCATCCTCCAGCTATTGTGTGGAAGTAACGCTCGACTGTGGAGGGATTGAGAGCTGCCTCAAGGAAATTCGTGAGCACGGCTCGTCCTCCTTCGATTTTGTATCCAGCTGGAGTCTGCATCCAGGAGTTGGCAATAATGATCCAGATTCCCGAGAGATGAGAACCGAAAAAGACGAAAAATGCCGACCACCAGTACGCTTTTTTTGAGATCCGGGATCGGCCAAATACGAGTATTCCCAGGAATACTGACTCGAGAAAAAATGCAAAAACACCTTCTGCTGCTAAAGGCGCCCCGAAAATATCCCCGACCATTCTAGAGTATTCGGCCCAGTTATTGCCGAAGGCAAATTCGAGGACGATGCCAGTGGCAACTCCCATCACAAAAACGACTGCGAGGATTTTTATGAGGAAGCTCGAGATCTTTTTGTAAAGCTCCTCGTTTGTCCTAAGATAGAGGGATTCGATTATCAGAATGATAAAAGTCAGGCCCAGTGTCGTCGGGGGGAATAAAAAATGAAATCCCGCTGTAAAGCCGAACTGAATTTTAGCTAAAAGCACAGCATCCACAGATTTTCTCCTTTCATTCTTATATTTTTTTTAGTTGGGGAATTTTTCCCACACTAAATCAAACATGGCTGAACTATTAGCTCGGTTAAATAATAATATAAATATCGTCTATATATGTCTATCCATTTTTGTATTGACTATGAATGTCATAATGGATAAAGTGTTTGTAGCTAAAACACTTTGGATTGGATTTAACCAAGCAAAGGTGGAGGTGGAGCCATGAAGCCTAGAGTTATCATTATCTTACTCCTTGTTATACTGGCCACAGTGTTTATCATACAGAACACCCAAGTTGTTTCGGTTCAATTTTTGTTTTTAGAGCTTCAGATGTCCCGGATCATCATGATCGTACTCATGCTGCTCACTGGCTTTTTCATCGGATATCTGGTTGCAGGAAAGAAGAAATAGCTTAAACTTGCGGGATTAAGGCCCAGTTCCCTGACTAAAAAGGCCAAAATTCTGGGATTAGAGTAACTGCTATTGCCCAGAATATCAAATTAAGTGGGGCACCTATCCTGGCAAAGTCAA
>CAZXJE010000110.1:0-11088 GCA_964640835.1 uncultured Eubacteriales bacterium | reverse complement strand
GAAGATTTTAGACTAACTCAAGTAGTCATTGAGTTCGTCCTTGACGGCTTCAATAAGCTCTTTGATCTTTTCCTGGTCTGGATTGACTTCGAGCGATTTCTCCCAGGCTAAAAGAGCCTGTTCTTTGTCTCCGATCTCATAATAGCAGACTCCGAGCGAATTCAGAACATCCGCCGTGTTGCCCCTGAGAGTAAGAGCTCTGTGATAATAAGATATGGCCTCTTCAAATACTTCAACTTCCTGGGAGGATTTTCCAAGATAGTAATAGAGGGCATAACTCTCTGTATTGCTCTCTGTAAAGGGCGAAAGGATTTGTTTGGCATCTGCAAATTCTTTAGAGATGAGGAGAGTCCTTGCATATGCTAGTGCATAATCCAGCTCATCGGGTTTTCCTGTGTATGCTTTTTCCAGCAAATCGCGAGCTTCCTCTATTCTCTCTTCATTGATGAGCTGGTTTCCAAGGAGAAAGGCGTACATGGGATCACTGATCGGAGGGTTTGACTGAGCCGCAACCCACGGATCCGGGATAGGTTTTTCTGTGACGGTAAAGGACTTCGTCTTTGACGGGAGAAGTATCGTACAACCGTCTTTGAGGGAGACTTCCACTTGGTACCTATCAGGCCGAAATTTGTCGAGAGAAAACTCCAGCAGGAATGATTTATCGCTCTCAAACTCTTTTACAGCATGAGTCTGGGTGTGCACGGGATTTCCTTCATGCAGGACGGTTATTTCAAGTGTGCCTTTTTCTTTCACCTCTTGGCTCATCCCAAACACCTGGAAGAATATGGACATTTTTCCCTTTTGGTAAAATTGTCTGTGAAGGCAAGGATAGATCTGAAGCTCTCCCACTTGAAAGGCTTTGCCCTGTTCACTGTATGATGGGTCTTTGAGTACTTTATTGGAAAGAAGAAGGGGGCTCATCATGAGGATCGTTGTTGCGGGCACGTAGACGGATCTTTCGAAACTGGTGAATTCTTTCGAGACGGTATTCTCAAATAGAACATCGACCTTGTAGTTTCCGGGATTCAGGGGAAAAAAATCATGGAGGTTAAAGGGCCTTTGCCCGATCTGTTCCAATTGTTTTTTCTCCAGCTCGATCGGGAAATCTCTTGAATGCTGGTAGATCGTTTTTCCCTTCAAGTCACTAACTCGGGCTGACACTTTGAGATTAGCAAAATAATTGTTATTGAAGGTATCGACGGAGAGAGTAGCGGGTTCGATTGCGTAATTGAGAAAGAATATCCCTGAATCATCCTGAATGACATTCACTTCCGAAAGACTGTTGATGTAGTTGACAGAATAGCTGACTTCCACGATTTCTCTTGTTTCTAAGAACTCCACGGCGTAATCGTCACTGATTGTTTTATAGGGATAAGACGGTATCTCTCCCATCAAAACAGAAGAAGGGAGGGCTTCGCTTGGATCACTACGTCCCGGAATAGAGGACCATGCTGCTTCTAGGATCTCGAACAAATTATTTTCCATAAGTATTTGTGAGGCCATTCTGTCGCGCCTGTCCAGGACTTGATTATAAACTCTGTCCTCTCTTACCGGCGCTCGCATTTCCGCAACATCGTCATCAATGCTGGATATTGAGGTTGCTGTGCCATTAACATCTGCGATAAACTGCAGATCGGTTATTGGCACCAAAGCTTTGGGCCCGTCGATCATAGGGGAATAGAGTTCATAATCACCCACTCCTTGTCTTCGGAAGAATGTCAACCTAAAAAATGGCGCCTGCCCTAGTTGTGGCTTACCCTGATAGTACCAGATTTCCATGGGATGTGTGACATTGTGGTCCATGTGTTTCTCAATGTACTCTGGCTCTCCCAATATGATATAATACCTTCCCCGCTCTGTTGCCCATCCAGCGAAAGGTGAATATCTTCCAAAATTTTTGTTTGCGTAATCGATCCTTCTGTAGTGTTCCTCTTTAAACTCGTTTCTGGGAGTCCCTGGAGTCGGATCGCGGTGTCGCCAAAATTCTTCGATAAACATATCCTGTTCTTTGTCGGTCTCCAGCTTCTTAAATACAGCCCTTTCTTTGGGTGTGATAATGTAGACGACTTCTTCCTTGATCCATTTCTCACTTTTCTCAGAGATCGTAGGATTCTCTTCTTGTGCCAGAAGGGGACATGAAAACAAGACAACAAACATGAAAATTAGCCAGTTATTAATATCTCGTTTTGTTTGTTTCAACGGAAATACCTCCCCCACAATGAATTTGTGCTAATGGAGTGTTTTTGCCTTTGTGAGCGGATTTTGTCTTATGTGCACCTCGTTCCTTACTCTTTACTCCTAACGGACCATGATATACAGCCCACCTTTTTAATATAACCGATAAAATTTATAAGTCAAATTCCTGTTTTATGCTTCAGGACAGAGGATAACCTCTTGTTGCTTTTGTCTGTTTTGTCCCTAAAAACCCCTGGAAAAACAAAATATTACTGCGAAGAAAAAAAAGAGATAGAGAGGCCGTCAAAGATGGTGTTGTTGAAATAAAAAAGAGTATCAATTATTAT
The DNA here is from genome assembly GCA_964640835.1 of uncultured Eubacteriales bacterium. Taxonomy (GTDB): domain Bacteria; phylum Acidobacteriota; class Aminicenantia; order Aminicenantales; family Aminicenantaceae; genus WTAW01. The sequence goes on along the minus strand of CAZXJE010000110.1, from coordinate 8,566 downwards.
AGGGAAGACAATGACAAACGCAAAAATAGTCAAAGGAACAACCATCATCTGTATCCGGCATAAAGGGAAGGTTGCCATTGCCGGTGATGGCCAGGTGACTCTTGGTGACACGGTTCTCAAGCAGAAAGCGAGCAAAATCAGAACTCTGTACAAAGGGAAGATTCTGGCCGGATTTTCTGGGGCCACGTCCGATGCCTTCGCTCTTTTTTCCCGCTTTGAGGTGAAACTGGAAGAATACAGAGGGAACCTGCCTCGCGCGGCTATCGAGCTTGCCAAAGATTGGCGTTTGGATAGATCGTTGAGACGCTTGGAGGCTCTTCTTGTGGTAGCGGATGAGAAACATTCATTTCTCATATCTGGAACCGGTGATGTGATCGAGCCTGACGACGGTATTGTCGCCATCGGCTCTGGGGGATCTTATGCGTTAGCTGCAGCAAGATCCCTTCTCAGACACACGGAATTATCTGCCAAGGAACTGGTCAAAGAGGCGATGAAGATCAGCGCTGAGATCTGCATATACACCAACGCGAATATCACTATTGAGGAGCTCTAAATGGCTATCGAGCTGCCTGAATCTTTGGAAAAAAACCGGGCTAAACTCCGAGAAATGGAATTGACTCCCCAGGAAATCGTTTCCGAGCTGGACAAACACATCATCCGTCAGGAAGCCGCAAAAAAAGCGGTGGCCATCGCTCTGCGCAACCGATTCCGCCGGAGGAAATTGCCTCCTGAACTGGCAGATGAGATTGCACCTAAGAATATTTTAATGATCGGACCTACTGGCGTAGGAAAGACCGAAATCTCTCGTAGGCTGGCCAAACTGACGTTATCCCCCTTTCTAAAGATCGAGGCCAGTAAGTTTACAGAAGTCGGATATGTCGGCCGGGATGTGGAATCCATGATCAGGGATTTGGTGCGCATGGCGGTGGATATGATCCAGCAAGAGAAGGTCGAAGAAGTCATTGGAAAAGCCGAGCGTAATGTGGAAGAAAGAATACTGGATATCCTGCTTCCCCCCATAAAAAGACGGACTGATGCGGCGAACGAGGCAGAAATCAACCGGTTTCAGGAGACCCGGGATAAATTCAGGAATCAACTCCATGCAGGATATCTGGAAGATAGAATGATCGAAGTCGATGTCAAGGAGAGGATGTCATCACCGTTCGAGATTTTCTCCAATTCTGGTGTGGAAGAGATTGGGATCCATATACAGGAACTCATTCCAGGTTTAGGAGGGGGGAAATCCAAAAGACGGAAAATGAAAGTCAGTGAAGCGCGCGAGTATCTATTGGAGGAAGAACAGAAAAAGCTAGTCGATATGGAACAGGTATCCCGTTTAGCCGTGGAAAGGGTCGAGCATTCGGGGATCATTTTTTTGGATGAGGTCGATAAAATATCAGGACGAGAATCCGGGCATGGCCCAGACGTCAGCAGAGAAGGGGTACAAAGAGACCTCCTTCCTATTATCGAAGGAACCACCGTGAACACTCGTTATGGATTGGTGCGTACAGACCACATTCTCTTTATCGGGGCTGGCGCTTTTCATGTCTCGAAGCCCTCCGACCTTATTCCAGAGCTTCAAGGACGCTTTCCCATTCGAGTGGAACTTTCCTCTTTGCATAAGAATGATTTTGTGAAGATCTTGATGGAGCCTGAGAATGCCTTGGTTAAGCAGTATATAGCCCTTATGGGAACTGAAGGCGTTAAAATCACGTTCACAGAAGATGCCATTGATGAAATAGCGAGCATCGCAGAGAAAGTGAACGATGTGAACGAGAATATCGGTGCAAGGCGCCTCCATACAGTCATGGAAAAAGTCATGGAGGAGATTTCCTTTTCTGCACCGAACATCAAGAAAAAAAAGATTGCCATCGACAGAAAGTATGTCCAAAAGCAGCTCAAGGATATCATCGAAGACGAGGACTTGAGCCGGTTTATTCTCTAACATTGATTATTTATAAAATAATGTCGATATTTCACAAAAAAACCTTCTCAAAATGTTATCTTGTTTTTTGGGAGTTTTGATAAATCTTTAAATTTTCCGATGACCTTTCTATTAATAATCGACACTTTTTTACCCTTTGGGCGCCGACCCAACCTACCCGTCGATATCACCGCATCTGCTTTGTTGCGGCCCGGCTTAGGTGGGGTCGGCTCGTGGTGGACGACCACGACTTCATGGGCCGACGCCTCTACCTTATTGTCAGGGTGGGGTGGGTTGGCCTCAACTCGTAAATAATCAATGTTTATAAAAAAAATACTCTTTATGCTCGTATTATCTATCTTCTTAGTGAGTGGTATTTTTTGCGGGAAACGAGGCCCGATCTATCCTCCTCTTGTCAAGATCCCCCAAAAGATCGAGGATCTTGAAGTTTTTCAGATGGGAAACACCCTTGTGCTCCATTGGGCCAATCCCACATCATACATGGATGGAAATCCCATAGATGGGGACATCACTGTTGAACTCTGGCTGCTAAAGGTGGAGAAAGAGCTTGCAAAGCAGCAGGGGGAGCTTACAGAAGAAAATTTTGCGAGCAAAGCGCTGCTTCACGAGACGATCAAACAGGAGGATTTTCCTAAGTTCCAAGAGCCTGAAAGTGGGCCTTCTGTAGGCTTAACTTTTACCTATGAACTCTCCTCTGAGGAGTTGTCTCAGATGGTGTTTGTTTTTGGATTAAGGATTAAGGATAGCAAAGATAAAGCATCGGGCTTCTCTTCATTAATACCCTTCATCCCGAGATTCGTTCCTCTGCCTCCTCTTGAACTCCAAGCTAAAATGCGCGAAAACAGTGTGGCCATCGAGTGGAAGCCCCCTGAGAAAAATATCGATTCATCCACTCCCCCGAGTGTGGCAGGTTACAATGTGTACAGAGAATTTGAAAATGAAGAATTTCATCGGATCAATACCACTTTGATCGAGGAAACGAGCTTTGTAGACAGGGATTTTGTTTATAATGTGACCTATCGCTATTACGTCAGAGCATCAGCCACAAGATCTTTCCCTTATACCGAGAGCGGGAATTCGAAAGCGGCAGAGATACTGACTGAAGATACTCTTATCCCAATCGCACCGACAGGTTTAGTGGCGATTACCGGAGAAGATTTTGTTTCCCTAAGTTGGGATTCCAATAAAGAGACGGATTTAGCGGGGTACAGGGTGTGGCGAAGGAGCGCCAGCGAGGAGGAGTTTGCTGCTTTGACAGAGCTTATTGCTGAAAATGTCTACCACGATTCCAAGCTCGAAAAGAACCAGAGATACTATTATGCTATTACTGCCTTAGATGTGAATGGGAATGAGAGCCAAAGATCCGAGGCCGTCTCAGTTGTTTTAGGAAGAGAGGGATTATGAAGATCTACCGATACAAGCACAGGGATAAGACTGCTTATGGTGTGCTGCAAGAGGAGCTGCTCTATCCAGTTGTGGGTTCCATCTACAGAAAGTTTGAGCTTAAAAGAAAAGGTGTGCCCATCAGTGATGTCTTCCTGCTTCCTCCTGTAAAGCCATCAAAAATCGTGGCTATCGGTCGTAACTATAAGGACCATGCCGCTGAAATGGGGAAACCTCTGCCAGAGGAACCCTTGATCTTTCTCAAGCCTCCCTCTGCGTTGGCTGGGCCGAATGAGATCATCATCTATCCCGATATGTCGAAACGGGTGGATTTTGAGGGTGAGCTGGCTGTCGTCATTCGTAAAAAAGCGCGTCTTCTGACAGAAGACGAAAACGTTCAAGCATATATCCTAGGTTATTCGTGCTTTAACGATGTCACTGCAAGGGATTTGCAGCGTAAAGATGTGCAGTTCACGCGAGGGAAATCGTTTGATACTTTTGCAGCCGTGGGCCCATGTATTGCTACGGATATCGATCCCTCATCTCTCAGGCTGAAAACCTTCTTGAATGGGAAGCTCAAACAATCTGGGAACACAAAGAATCTGATTTTTCCCATTCCGTATCTTGTGAGGTTCATCTCTCAAATCATGACTCTCAATCCGGGCGATATTATTGCTACGGGAACACCTGCAGGTATAGGACCCATGGTTGCTGGTGACCGAGTGGATGTCCAGATCGAGGGAATTGGAGTGCTTTCGAACAAGGTTCTGAAAATTAAATAATACCGTGTTCGTTTCGGTAATTTGTGATAAATTGAATATCCTGGATTATTCAGGTTAACTTGGATTAACGATAAAAACGCGATCAGGAGGTGAAAATGCAATTTTTCTTGGATACGGCAAATTTAGACCAGATCAAAGAGGGCACCAGCTGGGGGATTATCGACGGTGTGACTACCAATCCATCCTTGGTCTCGAAAGAAAACATGAAGTTCGAAGATCTCATAAAGGAGATTTGCCGCACTGTTTCGGGTCCCGTGAGCGTCGAAAGCGTTTCCACGAGGGCTGAAGATATCATTGTGGAAGCAAGGGGATTGGCATCGCTCGCCGATAACGTGGTCGTGAAAGTGCCGATTTGTTTAGAGGGGCTGAAAGCGATAAAAGCTCTTGCTAATGAAGGGATCGATGTGAACACCACATTGATCTTTTCTCCATCCCAGGCTCTGCTTGCCGCTAAAGCAGGGGCACGATATGTCAGCCCGTTTGTAGGACGCTTGGATGATATCTCCCATGACGGGATGGATCTGGTCGATCAGATCATTACGATCTATAACAATTATGGGATTGAAACAGAAGTGATCGTTGCAAGCATCAGGCATCCCCTTCATGTTATCGAAGCCGCAATGATGGGCGCTGATATCGCTACCATGCCTTTCTCTTCGCTTGAGAAACTTGTCAAACATCCCCTGACCGATATTGGAATGGAGAAATTCTTGAGCGACTGGAAAAAGGTCAAGCGCGATTGAGCGAGCGATAGAATGAGTATCGATAAAAAGTTGGAAGAAGTCAAGCGAAGGCACCGTCTTGCCGAAGTGGGCGGAGGGGAAAAACGGATAAAGAAGCGGCATGCAGAAGGTAAACTCACCGCTAGAGAAAGAATAAACCTTCTTTTGGATGAAGGCTCGTTCCAGGAAATGGACAAGCTTGTTGTGCATCGCTGTTTTGATTTTGAGATGGAGACCAAGAAAGTCTACGGTGATGGGGTTGTGACAGGACACGGGACGATAGACGACCGCACTGTTTTTATTTTTGCGCAGGATTTTACTGTGTTTGGTGGCTCACTGAGCGAAACCTACGGAGCAAAGATCTGTAAGATCATGGACCTTGCCATGAAATCCGGCACCCCGATCATCGGACTCAACGATTCGGGCGGCGCACGTATTCAGGAAGGAGTAGCAAGCCTTGCAAGTTATGCAGACATATTTTTGAGGAATGTCCTTGCCTCTGGGGTAGTCCCCCAGATCTCTGCGATCATGGGGCCATGTGCTGGAGGGGCTGTGTATTCTCCCGCTATCACGGATTTCACGATCATGACCAAGGGGATCAGCAACATGTTCATCACTGGGCCGGATGTGATAAAAGCCGTGACACATGAAGATGTGACCATGGAGGAATTAGGGGGTGCAGAAACGCATAACTCACTCAGTGGAGTGGCGCACTTTGCAGCAGAGAATGAAGAACAGACATTCTTGCTGATCCGTGAGCTTTTAGCCTTTATCCCCGACAACAATATGGAGGACCCCCCTGAAAGGGAAACATCCGATCCTCCCGATCGCATAAATGAGGAATTGAATAGAATGGTACCGGATGATCCCAACCAACCGTATGATATCAGAACAATCATCCGGGAAGTGCTGGATGACAACTATTTCTTCGAAGTTCAGGAGTATTATGCCAAAAACATTGTCATTGGTTTTGGCCGGATGGAGGGCAAGTCTGTGGCTGTAGTGGCCAATCAACCCGACCACTTGGCTGGTGTCCTCGATATCAATTCTTCTGATAAAGGCGCCCGGTTTGTTCGATTCTGTGATGCGTTCAACATCCCTCTTATCACTTTTGAGGATGTTCCTGGTTTTTTGCCGGGTGTAGCACAGGAACATGGAGGAATTATCCGACATGGGGCAAAGTTGCTCTATGCATTCGCTGAGGCTACTGTACCCAAGATCACAATTATCACACGTAAAGCATATGGGGGTGCCTATTGTGTCATGGCATCCAAACATATCCGTGCTGACGTGAATTTTGTGTATCCCACAGCAGAAATCGCTGTGATGGGTCCGGAAGGCGCTGTGAATATCGTGTACAAAAGAGAGCTCAATGCAGTGGAGAATGCCGGTAAGATCCGGCAGGAGAAAATCGACGATTTCAGGGAAAAGTTCGCCAACCCTTTCATTGCCTGCGAGCGGGGATATTGCGATGAAATTATCGAGCCCAAGTTTACACGACCCAAACTCGTTGCTGCCCTGAGAATGCTTGAAAGGAAACGGGATCAAAACCCCCCCAAAAAACACGGGAACATTCCTCTTTGATCACATACATCTGACGACCTATACCTAAAAAAAATGAAGCCACACAAAATGTTTAAAAAAGTGTTGATCGCCAACAGAGGAGAAATAGCAGTCAGGGTCATCCGTGCCTGTCGTGAAATGGGGATCACATCTGTGGCTGTTTTTTCCGAGGTCGATAGAAAGGCCCTGCATGTCAGGCTGGCCGATGAAGCTTATCTTTTAGGAGGAGCAAGTCCGGCAGAGAGCTATCTCCATATCGACAAGATCATTTCTGCAGCCAAAAAAAGTGGAGCAGAGGCCCTGCATCCCGGCTATGGTTTTCTAGCGGAAAATTCGGAATTTGTGCATCGCTGTGAACAGGAAAACATCGTTTTTGTCGGTCCTCCTTCATTACCCATGGAAATAATGGGGAAAAAAACATCCTCACGCGTGAAAATGAGAGAAGTAGGAATTCCGATCATCCCGGGAACGCTCCAATCCATAAATGATGAGAAAACACTCGTGAAAGAAGCAGGAACAATCAAATTCCCAATACTGCTGAAAGCAACTTCGGGTGGGGGGGGTAAAGGATTACGGCTTGTCAGAAAAAGCGAAGACCTTGTCTCCTCTTTCAGGTTAGCCAGGTCTGAGGCCAAATCAAGCTTTGATGATCCTTCAGTCTATCTGGAAAAATACATCGAGGAGCCCCATCACATCGAGATCCAGATCCTGGCCGATCACTATGGACATGTCGTCTACCTTGGCGCGAGAGAATGTTCTATCCAGCGGCGCTATCAAAAAGTTCTGGAGGAAACGCCTTCTCCTTTCTTGGATGACGATACCCGTCATGAAATGGGCAGGATTGCTGTAAAAGCAGCCTCGGCGGTCAACTACAGAAACGCCGGAACTGTGGAATTTATTGTAGACAAAAACAGAAACTTTTACTTTTTAGAGATGAATACGCGGCTCCAAGTGGAACATCCCGTGACCGAAATGGTTACGGGAATCGACCTGGTCAAGTGGCAGATGAAGATTGCCGCCGGAATGCCTCTTGTACTGCAACAGGAGGATATCGCACCCAGTGGGTGTTCCATTCAATGCCGGATATATGCTGAAGATCCCGATAGTGATTTTATGCCTTCACCTGGCAGAATCACACACCTTCGCACTCCGTCGGGAGGCATCGGTGTAAGATATGACAATGGAACCTATGAGGGATATGAAGTCCCATTAGAGTATGACCCATTGCTTTCCAAGCTCGTTACTTGGGGAGAGTCGAGAGATGAGGCTATCCAGCGGATGAAAAGAGCCTTGTCCGAATACCAGGTCTACGGCATAAAGACCACCATCCCTTTTTTTATTCGGATTCTCCATCATCCCAAATTCCTCTCCGGGGACTACAATACACATCTCATCGATACGCTCGAGACGGAGAAGGATAGAAAAGAAAATCAGGAAGAGATCGTGGCTCTGATCACGGCGGGGATCAAAACCTATATGGAAAATAAATCGCGTTCCGAATCTCGGAGCTCCCGTAAAATAAGCAATTGGAAGTTTCAAGGCAGACTGGAAAATTTTTCGAGAAGGCTGTGACATGAACCTCTCTTTTTGGTTGAACAACCGTGAGTACAGACTCACTGTCAAGGAAAAAAAGAATAATGACATTCTGGTCGAGCTCAACGGAAATACGTATGAGGTTGCGGTTGAGTTCCTGAACTCCGATGAGATTCTGTTGATCATCGATGGGAAAGTATACAATGCTATCATATGCTCCAGTAACTCAGCATTCCGTGTCTGCGTCAACGGCTTGAGTTTCGATATCGATAAAAAATCGGTTTCTCAGATACTCGGAGGGAAACACAGTCAAAGGCAAAAAAGAGATGTAAAAACATCCATGCCGGGAAAAATAGTGAAGGTGCTCATGAACGAAGGTGAAAATGTGGAAGAGGGACAAGCTGTGCTTATACTCGAGGCCATGAAGATGCAAAATGAGATCAAATCTCCTCAGAAAGGCAAGGTGACCAAGATCGTACGCAGTGCTGGAGACTCAGTGGAGACTGGGGCTCTTCTCTTCTCTGTGGAATAAACTCTCACCTGAATTATTCATAAAAGTTGCCGACAACTCTCCCCAAAAAAACAATCACTATGATATTGTCGACATCTTTTACCCTACGGGCGAACCAATCTCACAG
>CAZXJE010000109.1:0-11249 GCA_964640835.1 uncultured Eubacteriales bacterium | reverse complement strand
TAAAAAAGTAGCCTGTCCCCTTTTCTGTCCCTTTTTTTACCTGATGACATGGAATTCAGTCTGCCGCCCCCCTGGAAAAATGATCCCATCCTTCGTGAGCACGACCTTCTCTTCAAGCACGATCCTGATATCCTGTCCCTCCCATTCAGGCAAGGCATAGGTAATATCCAATTCTATGGCATAGGCGGTGTTGTAATTAAAGACAAGCTCGCCACGCCGAGTGGGGCGCTGGTTTCCGTCCTCGTCAAAATATCCCTCTGAACCGACTGATGGCCCAAAGCTAGCACCCCTCACAGAAAAAACGCCCCCTTTTAGGCCGTAACGGTGAACATAACTCCCCATGGAGTGGCAATAAACCTCTGGTCTTAGTCCTTCAGCTTTGGCTTTTTCCAACGTAGCAAAAAGAACTTCGTTCCCTGTCCTCTCAACCCTCCATTCAGACAAAACACAAGAAAAAATGGATAATATTTGGCCAGGCCATCATCCTCGGCGGGCACAAGGAAAGGAAATATCTCTCTATCATCTTCAATAATAATCCACATCTCAACACCATGGTCAACCATCATTTCTGGTAGGAAATTCTCTTTTTTCCACCGCAGCCATTGTTCTATAAGCTCGGCCTGTTCACGAACTTGTAACATATTTTTGAAATTCTCTGCGGTAAAAACCTCATCATAATAGGAATCCTTGCATCCAGTTGTGAAGACGACTACAGAAATAATCACTAATGTCCCCAATAAAAAGTAAAAAAAACGCTTTTCCATAGATCGCCTCCTACTTCTAATATTGATAAACTATATTGAAATGATGAATGACATGTGCGCACATTCTATTTATTTCGGATTAAATTTTAAACTTCTATTCAAAATATTTTTTGATCGCTTTTCTTGGCATAAAGAACAAATCTATTGAATATCTTAACCTGGATTATTCACGATCCGACCCGCCCCATCCTAACATTAAGGTCGCAAAGGCAAGGAAGTGGCCCACGAAGCTGTAGTGAACTACCGCGAGCCGTCCCAACCTAACCCGGGCTACAACGAAGGATTTGTTGTGAGATTAGCGGGTAGGTTGGATCGACGCCCGAAGGGTAAAAAATGTCGATTATAAATGAAACTCGCATAGGAAATGCAGTGCCCAAATAAGTATTCAAAAAAAACAATGTAACATTCTGATATTGCGTTAGTTATGATAAATATCGACATTTTTTATGAATGATTCAGGTTAGAAATGAATTTTATATTCGTTCAGCGCGTAATATAATATGAACGGAGATAAGCATGACAACAAGTGATTCGCCTATCGATCACACACCGAGGAGGAAGAAAGGATGACCATCGCCTATTTCGAACCACTCTCACGAGCTTGGCAAAGAATGAAACAAGCTCTTTTTAATCCTTTTAACCTGAACAAATGGTTTGTCATCGGATTTAATGCCTTTTTAGCTGGACTACTGGATGGCCCACACGGAAACAGCTCCGGAAATGGTAAAGGAGACGATCTCACTTTCCGCGAGTTTCTCAACTTCCCTCACCGTAGTTGGGAGTGGCTTATAGACAATCCAGGATGGTTCATTGCTATTGTTTTTATACTAATATTCCTTTTTGCTCTTAGTATTGTTCTCACCTGGCTCAGCTCAAGAGGAAAAATGATGTTTCTGGATAACGTTGTTCATGACCGAGCGGAGATCGCCAAGCCCTGGAAACAATACAGTAAGGAAGGAAACTCTCTCTTTGTATGGAGGCTTTGCTTTGGGCTGATCTTTTTTGCGTTCTTCATCCTGTTGGGAATCATTTTTTTCACAGCAGCATCAGCCCTCCATGTGAACGACCGATTTACCGGACCTCTAATTCTCTTCATTGCGGGATGGATATTTCTTTTCCTCCTCACGATTTTTATCACCGGGTTTATCTCAATTTTTCTGGATAGCTTTGTGGTTCCTCTCATGTACAAAGACAATCTCACTGCAACAAAAGCATGGGGGCGTTTTCTCTCCATCTTTAATAAGCACCCTTTCCATTTTATCCTTTTTGCTTTATTTGTCTTCGTCCTAATGGTCGGTTTCGTGATCGGTGTTATTTTTGCCGGATTCATGACCTGTTGCATTGGATTTATTCTGCTCGTTATTCCATACATCGGAACCGTCATTACTCTTCCCGTCTGGTACACATTGAGAGCATTCAGTCTGGAATATTTCGCTCAATTTGGCGCTAAATATGATGTATTCCCACCAGCAGAACCCGATGCTGCCAATGCGTCTGCTTAAGCAAAGTGTTTCACTTTAATGCAAAATTGTTATATTCTTAGAAGTGCTATTTTGCCAGGTAAATTGGCCGTCTAAGCGAAAAAAAACACTATGAATCGAGTGCAATCCTATAAGAATCAGAGAGATAGTGTGGCCCGTCCCCATATAATATAAGATGAATAGAAGGTTAGAGGATAAGTACGGGATAATTACAACGGTTATTGCGCCGAATACTACATTCGATGGGATGATCAATGCCACTGAAGGGGTTCAGATCTCTGGCTATTTCGAAGGAGAAGTCAACAGCCAGAGCCTCGTTTGGGTAGGAAAGGGCGGAAAGGTTGAAGGCAACATAAAAAGCCCTTCAGTCATTTCCGAGGGGGAGATCATCGGGAACATCGAATCGGCAAAACATGTTGAACTCCGGGCAGAATGCCGGATGACCGGAAATATCAGCACCGAAAAACTTGCGATCGCTGATGGATGCTCTTTTGTAGGCGAGGTAAAAATGCTCCAAAAAGGAGACAAACCGGTCAGATTTAAGGAAAAAAGAAAAGAAAGCAAAAAAACTTGACAGTCCTCCACTCTGAACCTATATTTTAATCGGAGCAAGGGAAAGTAAGCAGACCAAGTCAGGAAATTCCCACCTGCCGAGCAGACCACCAATAATTAGGGAATTTTATCAAATCTAAAATTTTTGGAGGTCTCTATGAAAGGCTCTGCAAAATCTTTATTGTGGATTTGTGTATCATTCCTTTTTGTGTCTTTTGTCTTCCAAGTTAGTTGTCAAAAGCAACACAAAGATATCCCAGTCACTTCTTATTCCGACGAAGCAAAAGAACTTTTCATCGAAGCTCGCAACAAATACGAATTTCTCCACAGAGAAAAGGCAGAGACTCTGTTGAGAGAAGCCCTTGAAAAAGATCCCCTCTTCGCTCAAGCCCACATTTACAGAATACTCACCTGTGCAGCAACCGACGAGATCGAAAATGCCGTTAAAAAAGCCATGAAAAATGCTCACAGATCATCGGAAGGAGAGCAGTTTCTCATATCAGCACTCAAAGCACACTATTGGGAAAAGGACTATGCCAAGGCTGTAAAGGTCTACGAACAACTCATAGACATGTATCCCGAAGATGCACGTCCGTGTTGGCTACTTGCTCGGGTCTTTAGAGATTTGGGAGATAGCGCCAAGGCTATCGAGCAAAATCAAAAGGCCATCGCGATCAACAAAGAATTTGCCCCAGCATACAAAGACCTTGGTTATAGATATTCTGCCAGGGGCGATTACAAAAAGGCCGAAAAGCACTTCCAAAAATATCTCCTTCTCAATCCCCTGGAGCCCAACTCTCACGATTGTATCGCAGATCTCTACACCAAAATGGGCCGATTCGAAGACGCCATCGGACACTATAAAAAGGCTCTGGAAATCGATCCGACGTTTTCCTATTCCCAACGCAAGATCGGAATCAACCTCTGTTTCCTAGGGAAATATAAAGAAGGGCGCGAGGTTTTCAAAGAGGCTATGGACAACGAGATAAACCCCTGCGGAAGAGTCTACACAATGGAGAGCATTTCCCACTCCTACCTCTACGAGCAGGATTATCTCAGCGCTTTAGATGCAATCGACGAAACTATCGAGATGGCTCTCGCCTGCGGGATCCTCGAAGAAGTCGCACGCTATAAACTAGCCAAATGCGCTGTCTACAGTGAACTCAAGGATTATGAGAATGCACAGAAATGCATTACCGACTGCCAAAACGTGACCCTGGAGAAAAGCCTCGCGCCCTATTACAAAGATTACTTTGCCAGCGAGAGCCTTTTCTGGGAGGCATGGGTCGCAGCGAAAGAGCACAAATATGATAAAGCGCTGGACAAAGCCGCTGTATACAGAGCGGCTTTAGAGGAAATGGACGATTCCAGACGGTTGAAATATCACATCGCACTCCTCGGTCACATCGCCATGGCTCAGGGAGAAACACGGAGCGCATTTGAATTGTTCAAGAACGCCTCGATCGATGATCCCTTTTTCCATTACCTCACGGCAAGCGCAAAAGATAAATTAGGAGATAAGGAGGCGGCGGCAAAGTATTTTCGCCGAGCTGCCAACTGGAACACAGATAGCCTGCAGTATGCGCTTATTAGACAGAAAGCCTTAGCTCGAAAAGTCATGCTCGCATCCACTGATGCTCAATAACGCATTCGGGACAATAAAAACAGAGATTCAAAGCTTCCTTTTCATAGGAGTGACGATCATCACAACGACTTCCATCAGTAATTTTACGGATTCGTCAAAATCACTCTCTTTGAGATATTTCTTTGCTGATACGACTTGTTTGCGTGCATAATTACGTGCATCCTCGATGCTTAAAATCTCATTGGGCATCTCAAAGTCCTTGCCAGAATTTATGGCGATAAAGCCTCCATGGAGCAAAGCGACTCCATCTTCATTGAAAATCGATGTGCCTTTAAAAAGAATATTGGCCTCTTTGATCTTGCCAGTAAACTCCTCGCCAAATCCTGTATGTGGAGCAGCCATCTCTATGGCGTCTATCAGATAGATAAAACCTTTTTTCGAATCTGCTCCAGGAGTGGCCGGGCCAAAAAAGTGGCTCATGGCTGCGTCGATCTTCGCATCGATCTTTTCAACATCCATTGTCACTCCCGCCCAACTCATCGAGAGCATAACAATAAAAAACAACACAAAAATACAGATCTTTTTTCTCATGATGTTCTCCTTATTTATAACTCATGCATTCATTTCTCTATTTTAACCACCGACAAGCTCGCTGATTTTGTTTACTCTTACTTTTAAAATTGTGCAAAACTTGTATGAGGGCATGCAGCTTTCGATGTTACTCGTACCTCAATGAATCCACAGGGTTAGCGATAGCTGCACGGATAGACTGGAAGCTCACTGTGAACAAGGCGATGGCCAAGGCAAGCAGAGCTGACAACACAAACGTTTCCACCCCAATACGTGCCCTGTAGGCAAAATTCTCAAGCCACTTATTCATGGCGAAATAGGCAAGCGGCCAAGCAATGATATTGGCCACCAAAACCCATCGTGTGAACTGTTTTGTTAAAAGAAAAACGATCCCAGAAATTGAAGCCCCAAGCACTTTCCGGATCCCTATTTCTTTAGTCCTCTGTTGCGTGATAAACGCCGTCAGCCCAAAAAGCCCCAGACTTGCGATCAAGATAGCCAGCAGGGAAAAGCTGAAAAAAATTGTCCCGGTTTTTTCTTCGCTTCTGTATAATCTGGCAAAATGGTCGTCGAAAAACTCATACTCAAAAGCTTGATTCAAGGCATACTTCTCCCAGGTCCTTTTCATAGAGGTTATCGTCTCTCTGATATTCTCGGCTCTCACCCGAACGGACAGATACCTGCCATTGCTTCTGGAAATATAAGGATGGATGATCAGAGGATTGAGCTTCTTGTGCAGTGATTCAAAATGAAAATCCTCAACAACTCCGATGATCGTGAACTCGTTCCCTTCCAAATCGATAATCTTTTCGCCCACAGGATCCTCGTACCCAAGTATTTTAACGCCGGACTCATTAAGGACCACTTCCCGGCGCCCCTCCTGTTGTTCTTCAGAGAAGTAGCGGCCATGGACGAGCTTTAACTCATAGGTCTCACTATAATCCTGATCGGTCCACAATCGCCAAATGAGCTGGTTTTTCTCTTTTGGCTGATCGATCTGCCTGTACAAACTGTCCCCAAAAAAATCTCCGATGAGGTTGGAGCTATTAGAAGCACACAAGATTCCTGGATGTTTGAGCAATTCCTGCTTAAAGGGCCGGATCTGCTGCCCTAAGTCATCGGCCTTTTTGACGATCACCACCTGATCCTTGTTAAATCCCAGGTTTTTATTCTGGATGTAATTCAACTGTTTGTACACGACAAGAGTTCCTATGATGAGAATAACAGAAATTGTAAACTGAAAGACCACCAGAATGCTTCGCATCCGTGATCTTTTGCTCCGGCCCACTGATTCTCCCTTCAGCACTGCAACCGGATCAAAAGATGCGAGGAAGAACGCAGGATATGTCCCCGCCAACAAACCTACAAACAGTGCGATGCCAATTAATAGAGGAATTGTGTAGATATTTTCCAGATAAGGGACACTTAAGTTTTTTCCGGTGAGATTATTAAAGAAAGGCAGCATAAACTGGATGATGGGGAGTGCCACCAATATGGCAAGGAAACTCAAGACAACTGTCTCTGCCAAGAACTGCCGGATAAGTTGACTTCGTCTGGAGCCAACGGTCTTTCGAACGCCCACTTCTTTAGCTCTGCTGGCAGAACGGGCTGTCGCCAGGTTCACAAAATTGACACACGCAATCAAAAGAATCGCAAGCGCAACGACAGTAAATATATAGACATAGGCGATATCACTGTTGGGCTCGTGTTCAAATCTCAAATGGGAATGGAGATGGATATCTGTCAACGGAGTGATAAAATATCTGATGGATCCGCCACTGGCTTTCAATTCGTCCAGTGTGGCCCCAAAGACGTTTTTCAACTGAGGAGCCACATGTTTTTCCACGATCAGCTGCAGCTTGGACTCAAACTCTTCATGCGTTAGCCCTTCTTTCAAGACAAAATAGGTCGGAAAATTGTTGCTGATCCAATTCTGGTCGCTCCCATCCTCGAGCGTGATGAACGATGCCAGAAAATCATAATGCACGTGGGAGTTGTGCGGGACATCTTTGATGACACCCGTTATTAGATAGTCCCTACGATTATCCGAATTCAAAGATTTTCCCAGCGGATCTTCTGTTCCAAAATACTTACGGGCCATGGACTCAGTGATGACCACACTGTTCGGCTTTGTGAGGGCCGTTTTTGGATCTCCTTGAAGAACTGTTACGCTAAAGACATCGAAAAACGTATCGTCGGCCCAATACCAACGCTCTTCACTGAAAACTTTGTCCTTGTAGCGAATGACTGGGAATCCGTATCTTCGGAGACGTGTGGAAACTTCCACTTCCGGAAATTCAGTGACGAGCGCTCTCGAAAACGGCGCTGGCGAGACACATCCATGGAATTCGTTGTCGGCCCACACAGCCCTGACACCAGCCTTATAGATCCGGTCAGCCTTTTCATGGTAGCGGTCATAGCTCAGCTCATCCATTATGAACAGAGAGATCAGGATAAAACAGACAATTCCGATACTCAAGCCAGCCACATTTATAAAATAATACCCTTTGTGTTTCGAAATGTTCCGGAATGTGATCTTTATGATGTTTCTGAACATGATCCCTCTCCAGTAGATTGAATTTTTGATAAACACGGGTAGAGAAACCAATATCTGAGTCCAAAACCACAGTTTGGCTCTGAAGACTCCCCTCTCTTCCCTTAACTCGCAGAAGGACTCCTCGATGTCGCCCACTATTGTCGACCTTTCTTCAGACCTCACAATTTGGTCAAACAGCCATTTGGCCAGTTTCGGAGCTCTTTTTATTTTTGTTCTCATAACAGGAATCCTAAGTCTTTAGCCGTGCAGGAACTCCTTCCCAAAGAGATTCCTGGAATTCACGGGCCTCTTCCAAGGCCCTTATCCCCTTGGATGTCAGGCTGTAGTATATCTTGCTTCGGCCACCTCTCTGTGGTGTTGGGTCGGCCATGCGTTTTTTCACAAATCCTCGTTTATGTAAAATATCCATCGACACCCAAAGGCTTCCAAAGGTCAGTTTTTTTCCTGTTCGCTCCTGTACTTCCTTAATAATAGACACACCATAAGCATCGTCTTTCAAGCGCAAGATAGCCAGCATGAGTATCTCATCGGATCGGGTTAGTATCTTCATGTTTCTATCTCCCTGTATGAATTATTCATAAAATATTTCGCTTCGTGGACCACTGCCTCAACCTTAATATTAGGGGAGGTGGATTGGCCCGACTTCGTGAATAATTCATACTAATTATAATTACGAAATATTAGTAAAAAAGGTTCACAATAAATTTTGCGCGGCAGTAAAACAATAAAATTTGGAATTTTATAAATAGTGGCAAAAAGCTACGATTTTATCTTGACAAATCTTGGGATTCTATTACAATAGGTATGGCTCTTTCGCGCCGGCTGGAGAGAGCTCCCACATAATGGTTCCCACCATTAACCCCCCTTTTGCTGACAACAGCCGGCATTACCCCAATACCCAACACCTCAAAAATTTCTGTCCCTACAATTAAATAAGGTAATATCAAACCATTAATTTAACAATGGGTTATTAATGGGTGTATAATGGGTGTTATACATGCCCAATAAATCAGTATAGAAATTTCTACTTAGAGTTCGCGCAGGTACGTCGTCAAATTGATGTTTTTATTCGATATCCCCAGTTTATGCCTTATTTTTTTTCTGTGGCCCTCCACAGTTTGGCGCGAAATATTTAGGAAACGAGAAATATCTTTATTTGCAAATCCCGCTTTAACAAGATTGCAGACTTCGATCTCTTTGGGCGTCAAGAATAAATCTTTATTCGTGATTTGAGTGCCGTATGAGGAAGTGATCCCTTGGATATGATGCTGGAAAAGGCTCAGATCTTTCTGTGTCGATTCTCCTGCTTTTAGCTTCTCTAAAATCGGGGACAATACAATATTTACATTCGTCAAAATATCCTCTTTGATCTTTCTTTTCTCTATCTCGATCTGGGCAATGATCTCGCCGAGAGCGATATTTTTTTGCTCTAAAGCTAATTTTTGATTCCTCAATTTAGACTCAGACTCTGCCAGCGCCATCTCCGCCTTCTTGCGCTCGGTGATGTCAATTGCTGTTGCTGATAAATATAAGGGTTTGTTCTCATGAGTTATGAGTGTTGCACTCATAAGAGTGGGAAAGACAGAACCATCCTTCCTTGTATGCCATACTTCTTCAGCTAAATACTTCCTCTCTTTTTGCAGGTTATTATTTAATTCTATTACCCTTGGCATTTGTTCGTCATTATGAAATATGGAGAGGTTTTTTCCATTTAGTCCTTCAGATGTATGTTGATGCATCTGTGCGAAAGCTTCATTGACATATATAAGATTCCCTTCAAGATCGCTAATCGCAGCGCCATAAGATGCTTTGTCAGTGATTGTCTTGAATTTTCTTAGCTCATCTTCTGCCTTTTTGCGTTCGGTGACTTCCTGCTGAAGTTCTTCAGTGGCTGCTTTTAGTTTGGCTGTACGTTCTTCAACCAGCTCCTCAAGGTGTTCTCGGTATTTCTTCAATTCTTCTTGCGTGTTTTTTCGTTCAGTGATGTCCCGTATCACAGCCAAAGTACCTTCAAATTTCCCATCAAAGAATAAAGGAGAAAGCTTGGCGAAAAACCATTTTTTTATGCCCTTCAACTTAAGCCAGTATTCATATTCGACTATTTCTCCGGCTTTGTTCTTTTTGAATGCATCCGCAAAAGGTGTAACCATATGGGCGGGCAAAACCTCTGAATGTTTTTTTCCTATAAACTGTTCTGGAGGCAAATATAGATCCTCTACCTTGGGAGCACGATAAAATATGAACCGTCCCTCTTTATCGAGGGCGAACACGAGATCGACCATGGACGAGAGGATACCCTCAAGCCTGAACTGCGTTTCTTTTAGACTTTCTTGGATTCGTTTATTTTCCAACTTCTCTATGTCTGCAATCCTTTTACGCACGACGATCAATTCTTCAATGAGTTGTTTTTTTGATTTGTCTTTATCACTCATGGAATCCTCTTCATATGAAGAATCATTCGAAAAAGCGCTTTGGGCTCGATACTTTCATTATTCCCCTCACTCTATTGAAATTAGAATAATGATTTTCCGCAATAGAGTCAAATATTTAGAGGAAGTTGACTCTTTCCTGTTTCCTTGATATATTTTTTCTAGCCAATTTAAAGGGAAAGCCATGGCAAACACATGCCCGAAGTGTCACACGGATAATCCATCCGATTCCAAATATTGCAAAGAGTGTGCAGCGTTGCTTCCTCCTGCAGAAGCTCCTTCTGAAGATGTCCGCATAGAGCACACAGAAACCCTTCAAGTCTCAAGAGAGGAATTAACCACAGGATCAACATTCGCCGGCAGGTATCAGATCATCGAGGAACTGGGAAAGGGAGGCATGGGGAAGGTCTACAAAGCTCAGGATACGGAGATCAAAGAAAAGGTTGCATTGAAACTCATAAAACCCGAGATTTCTGCGGACAAAAAAACTATTGAACGCTTCCAGAATGAACTTAAGTTTGCCCGGAAGATCGGACACAGGAATGTCTGCCGCATGTACGACCTAAATAAAGAAGAAGGTTCCTACTACATCACTATGGAATATGTGAGCGGTGAGGACCTCAAGAGTTTTATCAGACGTTCTGAGAAACTATCCGTAGGGAAAGCCATTTCCATTGCCAAACAAGTGTGCGATGGCCTCTCAGAAGCTCATAGGACGGGAGTGGTCCATCGGGATCTTAAGCCCAGCAACATCATGATCGACAATGAGGGCAATGCCCGGATCATGGATTTTGGTATCGCCCGATCCCTCAAAGAGAAAGGCATTACAGGTGCAGGTGTGATGATCGGCACCCCCGAGTACATGTCACCCGAGCAGGTCGAAGGCAGAGAGGTGGACCAGAGAACTGATATCTATGCATTAGGAGCGATCCTCTATGAGATGGTGACCGGACGTGTGCCTTTTGAAGGCGATACGGCATTAACTGTTGCGGTGAAGCACAAGACGGAAGAGCCCGAAGATCCGCGCAAATTTAATACACAACTTTCTGAGGAACTGAGCCGTGTGATACTAAGGTGCTTGGAAAAGGACAAAGACAAAAGGTTTCAGAGCGCCGGGGAATTGAGGTCCGAGCTCGCAAACATCGAGGAAGGAATTCCAACAACAGAACGCGCAATTCCAGAGAGAAAACCCCTCACATCAAGAGAGATCACTGTTCAGTTGAGTCCCAAAAAACTGTTCGCCCCCATTTTGGTTTTTATTGCAGTTGTGATTATAGGATTGGTTGTGTGGCGTCTTCTCCCAAAAAAGGA
>CAZXJE010000108.1:5998-11329 GCA_964640835.1 uncultured Eubacteriales bacterium | reverse complement strand
CATTATCCGAGGCATCCGCGAGTAAGGCTTTTATGGAAGTCACTGAAAGAATCCTGGAAAGTACTTGAACCATTTCCAGTTGCAGTTCCGAGGAGAAACAATGAAAAAGATCGGAATTATCATCTGTGGCCGCTATCAGGATTGTGGCGGAGGAAAATGTTTTAGAGCGCTCAGAGAGCGCGTGGGTGCATTTGCCGTTTATCCCAAAGAAGAATCCGTGGAGATTGTTGGCTATTCCTATTGTGGGGGATGTCCGGGCGGAAATGTCGAGTACGTTCCCGAAGAAATGAAAAAAAACGGTGCTGAAGTTATTCATCTGGCTACAGGCTTAATCGTCGGATACCCGCCGTGCCCTCGAATTCGTCAGTTCAAACAATTCATCGAAACCTATTGGGATATTCCTGTGGTCATGGGCACACATCCCATCCCGTTGAAGTATTTGGAAGCACACAATAAGCTCCCCTTCTGGGAAAAAACGAACATGGAAGAACTGGCCGGTAACCTGATGCGGGAAGATATCTCCATCATGAAAGACTACAACTAGGAGGTCAATATGCAAGGAGACGGACAAGGTCAAAGAGGCGGACAAGGTCGTATGGGTGGAAGAGGGCTTGGTCCAAGTGGAGAGTGTATATGCCCTTCGTGTGGCACACGAGTCCCCCATCAAAGGGGGAATCCATGCAACCAAAGGACATGCCCCAAGTGCGGGGCGAGAATGACACGCTGAGAGGTGCGATTTTGCCCATTTATGAATTCGAGTGCCAGGATTGCGGAAAAACCACTGAATTCTTCTTTCGTACCACACAGGATAACGTTGACCTTTTGTGCTCGCAATGTCATTCAACAAAACTCTTAAAAATTTTTTCTGCTCCAGCGACGGTCATTAACAGAAAGACTTCTTCAGGCGGATTAACATGCTGTGGCAGCACAGAGCGCTGTGATACACCTCCGTGTTCAAATGGAGACACCTGTCGCAGAGACCAGGATTAATGGCGATTCCGCGAAAAAAGGAACAGTTTATGGTAAAGGCCGATCAAATCCATCTGACCGTGGTATATGATAATAACGCTTACAAGGAGTCGCTTCAAACCGACTGGGGTTTCTCCTGCTTCATTCAAGGCCTGGAAAAATCCATCCTTTTCGATACGGGAAGCAATGGAAATATTCTCTTTGAGAACATGGAAAAACTCGGGATCCGACCGAGAGATATCGATCTGGCTTTTCTTTCTCACAACCACAAGGACCATACCGGAGGACTGAGCACACTCTTGAAATTTAATCCAAAAATCGAGGTCTGGCTGCCCAAGTTTTTTCCTCAAGACTTCAAAGAACAGATTTTAACAGCCAGCACTTCTCTAGTCGAAGTGGAGGGCCACCAAGAAATCTGTGATGGAGCATTCACTACGGGCGTCATTGAGGGCTGGATCAAGGAACAATCCTTGGTTTTGGACTCAAAACAGGGACTGATCGTAGTGACGGGTTGTGCCCATCCGCGTCTGATCAACATTCTTCCCAAAGTCAGAGACATGTTCGGGGATAACATCTATTTGGTCTTAGGAGGATTCCATCTTGCCGGCTTCCAAAAGGATGAAATTCAGGAAGTCATCGATATGCTGAACGCCCTCAAAATTCAGAAGATCGGGCCCTGTCACTGCACTGGCGATAAAGCCCTTAGGATGTTTGCCAACGAATACGCAGAGAATTTCATCAAGGCAGGTGCCGGAAAGGAGATCTTTGTGTAATGATTTTGTCAGTGGCGAGCGGGAAGGGAGGCACGGGGAAGACAACTATCGCCATAAACCTGGCGCTATCCCTCAAAGATATCATTCCGATCCAATTTTTGGATTGTGATGTGGAAGAACCCAATGCGCAGTTTTTCCTCAAGCCACAGATTTTAAAAAGGCAACCCGTTTTCGTTAAGGTTCCCCAACTGGATAAGGAGCGCTGCACTTTCTGCGGAACGTGTGCAAAAATCTGTGCTTACAATGCCCTCGCTGTCCTAAAAGACGATGTTCTCATCTTCCCCGAACTCTGTCACGGCTGTGGAGGATGCACCCTCCTCTGTCCTGAATCGGCTATGAGGGAAAAGGATTGGAAGATCGGGATTCTTGAGTTTGGACATAGAGACACGATCGATTTTATCCATGGGAAACTCGACATAGGACAGGCCATGTCACCTCCAGTGATAAGAGCCCTCAAAGAGCATCGTGATCCCTCCCGGACTGTGATCATCGACGCTCCCCCCGGAACATCCTGCCCCGTTGTAGAATCTGTCAAAGGAAGTGATTTTTCCGTACTCGTCACTGAGCCAACACCCTTTGGGCTTAACGACCTTCGGCTGGCAGCAGAAACGTTGCGTTTGCTCAAAATTTCCTTTGGCGTCATTATCAACCGGGCTGATATCGGGAATTCGGATGTCGAGGATTACTGTCAGACACACAATATTCCAGTGTTGATGACCATCCCTATGGACAGAACAATCGCCGCGGCCTACTCGGAAGGGAAGCCTGTGATAGAAGTCCTTCCCTCCTATAAAACAAAATTTATAGATGTTTACACAAAGATAAAAGACCTCATACATGCCTAAAAGAAAGCGCAATTGCGCGAACCGCCTCAAAAGATCAAGGGATCCGTTTGGAGAGAGAGTTCTTTGGATAAGATGAAACAACTTGTGATCATCAGCGGAAAAGGCGGAACTGGAAAAACTGTGATTTCCGCCGCTTTTGCATCTCTTTCGAAAAGCAAAGTGATTGCAGACTGTGACGTCGATGCAGCCAACCTTCATCTTCTCCTCCATCCTGAGGTTCAAGAAGCACACACATTCTCCGGAGGGGAAAAGGCCTTCCTGCACTCTGACAAATGCACAATGTGCGGAGAGTGTGTAGAGGTTTGCCGTTTCGAGGCCATTGAAGCAACGGAAGAGGATACTATCCGCATAGATTCCATTTCGTGTGAAGGTTGTAGTGTGTGCTCTTTTGTTTGTCCTGCCCAGGCTATAGAAATGAGAGACTCCATGTCCGGCGAATGGTTCGTGTCTCACACCAAATACGGACCCTTCGTTCACGCCAAGTTGGGCATAGGCGAGGAAAACTCGGGAAAACTTGTTACTCAAGTTCGGAGAAAGGCCACAGAGATTTGCACTCAGAACAATCTGGATTATGTGATCATTGACGGTCCCCCCGGAATAGGCTGCCCGGTTATTGCCTCTCTCTCGGGTGCGGATATGGCACTGGTCGTCACCGAACCCACCCTCTCGGGTATCCACGATATGAAGCGTATCGTCGAAGTGGCGAAACACTTTAAAATCCCCACGGCCTGCTGTATCAACAAATACGACATCAATTGCGAAAACTCTTCCCGAATTGAAGCCTGGTGCCATAAACATTCCATCCCTCTCCTCGGAAAAATCCCTTATGACGAAGAGGTTATCCGGTCTATGGTGCAGGGATATCCCTTGACCGAACACGCGAAATGTGCGGCATCCAAAGAAATCCAAGAGCTTTGGAAAAATCTTCTCTATGTATTAAAGAAGGAGAACAAATGAAAAAATCAGATTGGCAATATATTGTAGACACTCTGCTTTTTATCTGTATGTTCGGTATCGCCTTCATCGGAATTCTCATGGCATTTTTCCTTGCCGAAGGTCCTACAGTCAGAGAGAGCGAGAAATACTTCCTGGGTCTACATCGCCATCAATGGGGCGACATCCATCTCTATCTCTCGCTCGCTTTTATTCTCCTCATCATTTTACATCTGATGCTAGCCTGGAGTTGGATCAAAGGGAAATCCCAGGCTCTTTTTAAAAAAAGATGGAGCACTGTAATTTCACTCACAGTTCTAGGATCGATCCTCCTCATTTTTGTGTTCTGGATCTTCACGCCAAAATATCCTCTGATATACGAGAACTACGGAAAGGGAATGGGAGCCAGATCAGGGAGCGATTTCTCACCCAGGGACTTTATCAATGAGGAGCAAGGATATGTGACCATCACGGGCAACATAACAATTACAGAAGTGGAAAATATCACTGGTATTCCAAGCTATACGTTCATCAGAGAACTGGGTCTGCCCGCGGACATATCTCCCGATGAAACTCTCGGTCAATTAAGGAAAAAATACGGATTCACTCTGCTCGAAGCGAGGGACGCCATAACGACGCTGCTACAGAGAGCGCCTGCTACTCCAAAAGAAGCACTTATTCCGGAGGAAACACCTTATCCAGAGGAAGCACCTGTTTTAAAGGAAGAGAAACAAGCGCTACCTCTACACTTAGAGGAAAAAAAAGAGGAACACGAGGAAGAACCAAAACTGGCAAGGGGGAGATTGGCCGAGGACCAATCCGGGATCTTGATCACAGGGCGGATGACACTCTATGAGATAGGGAAGCAGACAGGACTATCAGCACGGGAGATCGCCAACACACTCGGCCTCCCACAAAACATCTCCATGGACATGTCACTCGGACGCCTGCGAAGACAATACGGATTTGCCATGCAAGATGTAAGAGACGCTATCGCATCTCTTTTAGATAAAAAATGATCCGGAATATTTAGTGATAAAAGCGAGGCAGCATCCGACCCAACTCGCCTCTTAGCTCGTGAATAATACCGGGTTATAAATCAGGAGAATAATCATGAATACAACAAGACAAAAGACACCCCTCCTTGAGATCGCCCTCTCTACTATGCCTGATGGCATCCGCCAGACCATCTCCTCCGAACCAATAATTCCCGCTATCGCCGCAAGAGCAAAGGTCATAGCGCAACAAAATCCCGAATTTATCCGTAGCGATCAGGGTCAGATCCTCGACATTTATCCTGACAAGGAAATCTACTATGGTCCTTCAGCAGGTTTGGAAGAACTGCGGGAATTGATCGGCCGATTCTGGACTCTGACCTATCGATTGAAGGGAAAACCGGGGATTCCTCCGGACGGATTACACAAAAAAAATGTGGCGATCGTCACAGGAGCCACAGAAGGGCTTTCGATCGTGATGCATCTTGTGGCCTCCCAGCAAAACGTGGGTCTTCTTCCCCTTTACTGGAGCAACTATAGAGGGATCATCCTCAACGCGGGGGGAAATCCAATTATCCTCGATTTCTTTGACGAAAACTACAATCCCGATTTTGAAAAAGTGCAAAGGCAGATCGAGCAACAGAAAATCACTTCACTGCTCATCAACTTTCCCACAAATCCATCGGGAGATGTTCTCTCTGAAAGCGAGATGGAACAACTGGCCGAATTGGCAAGACGAATGGATCTGATACTCATCTCCGACGAAGTCTACGGAACGCTCCGGTATAAAGGAACTCCCCAGTCCATGCTGGCATA
>CAZXJE010000108.1:0-5898 GCA_964640835.1 uncultured Eubacteriales bacterium | reverse complement strand
ATCATCACAGAAATCAAACAAGAGCTCAGGAAAAGGTGCGAGCTCGTCATCAAAATACTCGAAGAGAAGGGATTCACTCTCGCCGGCAGGGACAAGGATTTTCCATCGGGCGCGATCAGCGTGCTCGCCCGATTGCCAGCGGATATAAATGTCGACGATCACGTATTTGTCGAGAAAGCCCTGGATATGGGAAAATTCAGCGCTGTACCCGCATCCGTTTTTGGAGCTCCCGGCTGCATCCGGATCGGCTATGCGGGCATGGCCCAGGAAAAAATCGGAAAATTTGAAGGAGCTCTTCAAGATGTGCTCGACTCGTTCCGCCATAAATGAATGGCCAGAGAAAATCTTTTGAACTTTTTAGCATAAAGAGCTGCCCTTTTGGTATAATAGTCGGGTCAAACTGACGCTTAGATTTTATGCATGCTTTAAAATCCCATATTCTCAGTCCAGGACAAATAAGAGACAATAGACTATGCCAAACAAAGAAGATCTCGAGAAATACGCCAAACAGCTGCAGGAAATGATCCTGGAACAGGCCAGGCAAGAATACTCTGAAATTGTGATCGACCACTGGCAAAATCCGAGAAATTTCAGGGAAACGGCACAGCCAGACGGCCACGCAAAAGTGAAGGGCATTTGCGGTGACACGATGGAGATGTTTATCAAAGTGAAGAATGGGAAAATATCGGAGTGCAGTTTTCTCACCGATGGCTGTGCAACCACTATCGCCTGCGGAAGTATTGCGACTGAGCTCGCACTCACGAAAACCTTTACAGAGATCCTGGCTATTGTGAGCGGCGAAACCATCCTTAAAAAATTGGGAGGTTTACCAGAAGCCAGTATCCATTGTGCATTTCTGGCCGCTGAAACACTTAGGCGGGCTTTAGCCGATAACCTCTATCAACAAAAATATTCCTGGAAAAAACCGTATAGAAAATCCTAGCAATAGACCAAAAAATACATGGCATCGTTAGACCTGGGCAAACTGTGAGGCTAAAAATCCGACATATTATGCACGATTTAGAAAGCTAGCTATCTCCTCATTGTTCATGTTTTGGGATGACAGATCGGAGTCACGCATGAAAGAATGCGACAAGGACAAAAACCTGACCTTTTGCAACTGCTCCTATGAGCCGTGCAGCCGAAAGGGCGTCTGCTGCGAATGCCTGCAGTACCATTGGAGAATGAAAGAGCTCCCAGCCTGTCTTTTCCCAGATGACGTGGAAAGGACTTATGACAGATCCCTAAGACGATTTATCGAAATTTATAAGGATAAAGTGTAATCCGAATGAAAAACACAGCGAGACAAGAATCCATCGTCCACATCTACGGCCCTGTTCCGTCGAGACGGTTGGGATTCTCACTGGGTGTCGACATCCTCCCTTACAAGACATGCACTCTGGACTGTATTTACTGCCAATTGGGGCCAACACCCAAAAAGACAGTTCAACGGAGTTTATACTTTTCTCCGGAAAAAATCTTAGTCCAGATCAAACACGCTCTGGATTCAAAACAAAGGATCGACTACATCACATTCTCCGGATCTGGAGAACCAACCTTGAACGTATCTCTCGGCAAAATCATCCGGGAGATCAAAAAAAACACCGACATTCCTGTGGCTGTCCTGACGAATAGTACACTTCTTACAGATGTGCGTGTCCGAAAGGCCTTACAAGCTGCTGACCTTGTTGTTCCCTCTCTCGATGCCGCAACACAGGAAAAATTTATCGAGGTCAACAGGCCCCATGCCTCCTTAGAGATCGAAGATATCATTGGAGGTCTAATAAAATTCCGGCAAGAATTTAAAGGCCAGATTTGGCTGGAGATCATGCTGGTCAGGGGCAGAAACGACTCTCCTGAGCACATAAGTAAGCTCAAGGCTGCCGTTAGGAAGATTCAGCCCGACAAAATTCAGCTCAACACGGTCATCCGTCCTCCTGCTGAAATATATGCCAAGGCTCTAAACCATAAGGAGCTTGAAAAGATTCAAAAGTTTTTCGGGAAAAAGTGCGAAATTGTCGCTGACTTCACGAAGATGAACCAGTTCCCTCAAAGCCAAGATCTCGAACGAAAAATACTTTCAATGATTCAGCGAAGACCGGTGACACTGTCGGATATTTCCGCATCTATTGGCAAACACAGGGACGAAGTCCTAAAATACCTGAATATTTTGATCAACAATGGCAAAATCAAGCCTCTTACACATAAGGGAAAGACTTATTATGAACCATCATCCACAGGGAATAGTCACAAATGAGTGTACAATGAAAGAAGTTAAGGATATGTCGAAGGAGGAGCTTATAGGGTTACTGGAAGATGCCTCGAAGAATTGGCTTGCCCACGACGGGCTTTGGTTCCGCGCGGTCGAGAACAGATACGGCATCGATGCCGCCATGGATCTGGATAAAGAAGCATGGGAAAAATTTACTGTCATCGAGGCCAAAAGGATCATGAAAAGGCTGGGTATCGAACCGGGCGGAGGCATCCCTGCCCTCATCCAGTGCCTCAAGTTCCGGCTGTATGCTCACATCAATGTCCAGCAGGTCCTCGAGGTGAGTGACACGCGCTGCGTGTTCCGGATGAAAAAATGCCGCGTTCAGGAGGCACGGAAGAGACAGGGGCTTCCCGACTTCCCTTGTAAATCCGTGGGCATCATCGAATACAGCCTTTTCGCTAAAACCATAGACTCCACATTCAAGACAAAATGTCTTGTCTGTCCACCCGACCCCCATCCTGACGATGTCTGGTGTGCCTGGGAATTCACTCTTGAGCGCTAGTTATATGCGGTTGGAAAACATCGAAGTTTTTAATAAGGATTGGGAAAAATACGATGCGTGGTACGACCACAATCCTGCAATTTTCCAGTCTGAGCTGAAGGCTATATCCTCGGTAATCCCTTCTGGATGCGGTCTTGAGATCGGAGTCGGGACAGGCCGTTTCGCCTCTTTTTTCCGGCTTCCCTTTGGCGTTGATCCCGCATTTTCCGCTCTCCGTCTCTCCGCGAAGAGGGACATAAAAGTGGTTCAGGGGAAAGGAGAGGAGCTTCCGTTTAAGGACAACTCTTTCCATTTTGTCCTCATTGTGGCAGCGATATGTTTTGTTTATGATCCCCTGTTAGTTCTCAAGGAAACTCAACGGGTAATAAAACCAGGCGGAACTCTTGTTCTAGCAATAATCAACAGAGCCAGTGCTTGGGGTCAATTCCTCATGCATGAAGCTCCAAGAAGTACCTTTTTGAGGAATGCGCGATTTTATGAAGCGAGAGAGGTGCTTCTCTTGCTTCAAGAAACGAACTTTCGAGTCACTTCCACTCTTCAAACGCTTTTTCAGACTCCTCCAGAGATTACTGAACCCGATGGCCTGCAAAAAGGTTTTGACAAGGGTGGATTTGTCGTGTTTGAAGCCGTAAAACAATCTCTATCAAAAACATAAAAATCTTCAAAAATAAATTTTGGCGAGGCAAAAAAGGAGAAAACATGTTTGATAACACACACTTTCCCAAAGCAAAGAAATTCTGGCAAATGGGAAAACTCTTAGACTGGCCGACGCTCACGCTTCATTCTATGAGCCATGCACTTCACTACGGGACTTCGGTTTTTGAAGGGATCCGGGCCTACCCCACAGCCAATGGCCCTGCTGTCTTTCGCCTTCCCGAACATCTGGACAGGTTCTTTCACTCGGCATCCGTTCTTTCAATGGACACCCCTTACACAAAAGAGGATATCACAGAAGCCATAAAGCTCGTCCTAAAGGAAAACCAATTGGATTCGGCATACATCCGGCCGCTCCTTTATTATGCCTACGGGAACTTGGGACTCCTGCCTAAAGCTTCTCCCGTTGAACTGACTATTTCCGCCTGGGAATGGGCGGCTTACCTCGGAGAGGCGGCGGAAAAGGGAGTCTCTGTCTATATCCTCCCGAACAGGCGCATCCACCACAGCCAGTTTGACATGAAGGCCAAGCTCGGTGGAGTTTATGTCCTGTCCACGCTGGGCGGTCAAAAGGCCCGGTCCAAGGGTTTTGATGAGGCGGTATACCTGAACATGGAAGGAAATATCGCAGAAGGACCTGGTGAAAATATATTTATCGTCAAAAACGGTATTCTGAAAACCAACGACATGAACGAGTCCATCCTCGAAGGGATCACGCGGACAAGCATCCTCCAATTTGCCGGAGATCTGGGTATCCAAACGACAGTGGGCCCTATCACCAAGGAGGAATTTGTGCAAGCGGATGAGGCTTTTTTTTCCGGAACAGCCGTGGAGATCGCACCGATCATAAAAGCCGCGGATGGCTCAAACGGCAATTCCTTTGAAGGGGAATATGTCATTGGCTCCGGCGAGCGAGGAGAATTCACCGATAGAATTCAACAAACCTTCCATCGCATAGTTAGAGGAGAGCTCGAAGACTACAGCACCTGGTTAACCCATGTCTATGCCTAAACGTTGAATTCATCACGCCCATCGATTCGATAAAATCTATTGGGTTTTATGAGTCGAAGAAAAAAATTAACCTTAGAAAGGTAAAAATCGATGACAATCAATTTTGAGTCCATAGGAATCATTCATTCACCCTTTAGAAGCCGGGAAGATATCCCCCGTAAGAAATGGTCTGATCCGCACGGATTTGATGATGTCCTTGGAGAAGTCGAAGTGTTCAGGAACTTTGAACCGGGTTTGGACGGCATCGATGGATTTTCCCATCTCATCCTCGTTTTTGTGTTTCATGAGTCACTGGAAAAAAAACTTTATGCCCATCCACCCTTTGACGGCAGAAAGAGAGGCATCTTTGCGACACGGAGTCCTCATCGGCCGAATCCCATCGGAGTGACTGTCGTCAAACTTGAGGGAAGAGCAAAGAACATCCTGAAAGTCTCAGGCTTGGATATGTTCGAGGGGACTCCCGTACTTGACATCAAGCCTTACAGCCCAAGGGACATGAAAGAGAACACCTCCTTCGGGTGGCTTGACCACATCGACGAGAAAGACGGGCCAATCTAGCAAGGCGGAGTTCCTGATAACGCCGTGAAAAGCTAAGATGTGAAAAGTAAAAAAGATTAAGTTTAAGATTCTTTTTTCAATTGAGGGGAGATCACAATCTCCGGTTGCTCTTGGCTGAGAATTTCAAAGCGCGTCTCACCGCCACAGAATCTATCCACCAGTCTCCTTAGTTGCTCCACTATACTGTCCACTTCCTCTCTGTTCACCGGAGACAATCCCTCGACAACAAGTACTGCCTGTTTGGTCTCTTCCGTCATTCTTGACTTATCACACTCTCGCCAGTTCCATCGCCGGCAGAGAACTTCAACATTATCCATGTAGATCACTTCACCTTCCTTTGCATGCTCAACCTCTTCAGAATTCAACGGTCGAAACATCTCGCCTCCTTGAGCGAACCGGAGTACGATGTCTCCCTCAACCCGAGAGATGTCGTCTCCCCCGACAGGAACCATGTGTTTGATGGATATGTAGTTATAGACGTCTACGATCGTGTTAATGTGTTTGAGATCGACCCCCTTAAGGACCATTCGGTACAGGCTTTCCACAGAACTTTTGTATTTTTTCGGCTTGGCCCCGAACGCCGAATACGCCCTTCGCCAGGATGCGATCCTGGGGAGCTGAGAAAGAATCTCTGAGCTGGCGTTGGCTCGTATCTCCTCCTGTTGAGCGGAGATCAAAGCCCATAGTTCATCCGCGGTGCCAAGATTATCCATGCCCTTAGCAATCACAACGCCCAAGCTCAGGTCCGGAAACTTATCGAAAATGCGATAGTTGACACAAAATCTCATTCATTTTTCCCCAGCATGTTTTTGGCCGTGCTCACGATGAGTTCCCATGCCTGGCAGACGTGACGCTCCTTTGTTGTCCGTGAACCGATCGCCATACGCAGCACGAATTT
>CAZXJE010000107.1:1177-11418 GCA_964640835.1 uncultured Eubacteriales bacterium | reverse complement strand
TCTCACTACAAAGCCTTCGTTGTAGCCCACTCGCGGTAGATCACTACAGCTTCGTTGGCCACGTCCTCGCCTTTGCAGCAATCTCAACTCGTGAATAATCCAGGATCTATTATATATGATTTATTTCTTTGTCTTATCTTTTTCTCTGAGGGCGTTGAGCACTTTTTCCGGCGTGATGGGCAGTTCCTTGATGCTGGCACCCGTCGCTTGGAACACAGCATTCCCCAATGCTCCCGCCGTGGGATTCGTAAGCCCCTCCCCTGCTTCTTTAGCTCCAAAGGGACCTTCCGGCTCGTAAGTCTCTACTTCCATCACAGTTGTTTCCGGCATTTCCGTTGTCCTGAGGATCTTATAATCGACAAGGTTCGGATTCAGGATCTTTCCTTCATCCATAGGCAAGTCTTCGGTAAATCCATACCCTGCGGCCATAGCAATGGCACCTTCGAGCTGGCCTTGGACACCGAGTGGATTGATGACCTGTCCGCAATCATGCGCTGTCACACAGTTTTTCAAAGTCACCTTTCCCGTATCCGGATCCACACTGGCTTCCACGGCCTGCACGCCGAAGCTGTATGCAGGGGAGATCATACCCTTCCCATGTGGAGTGTAATGTCCTCTGGCCACGATGGGTTGACCCTCTTTGCCACGGATGGCTTCCTTGACCACATCAAAATATGATAGACCCCGTTCAGGACGTGCGATCAAGTGGATCCATCGGTCCTTGATATCCAGGTCATAGACGATGTTCGGCGACATCTTGGCTGCGGCGTACTCGAGGATCTGTCGTTTAGCATCAGCTGCAGCCATCTTGACAGCATTGCCCTGCATCAAAGTCTCACGGCTACCCCAAGCACCCAAATCCACAGGACATTTATCTGTGTCTCCCATATGAAGCCGGATGTCCTTGACACGAACACCAAGCTCTTCCGCACAGATCATGGACATGGTGGTGTTGGACCCTTGCCCCATGTCCTGGGATCCGATAAAGAGGTCCACTATTCCGTCCACGTTCACCTGGATAACGGCTGAGGAAAATGCATAAGGGGTGTTGAACCAGTTGAAGATCCCGCCCGACATAAACCCATAGGCAGCAATGCCTATGCCATGATGGGGAGGCAGTTTCCCCCTGTCTTTGATCCACTCCTCCACCCTGTCGAGGCATTCGCTGAGGCCGCAGCTCTGGATCGTGGCCTGCGCGGGAACCTCATAGCCTGCATACATCGCATTCTTGCGGCGGATATCGATCCGGTCGATACCAAGCTCCGCCGCGATCAAATCGATCTGTGTTTCTGCAGTGAAAGTTGCTTGGGGCGCCCCAAAACCCCGCATGGCCGAAGTGGGAGGCGTGTTGGTGTAAACCCTGTATCCATCGAATCTGTAGCTTGGCCAAACATAGGGAAAAGATTGAAAAAAACCTGTCAGGTAAAGGGCGGTGGCACCCATGGCTGTGTAGGCTCCGCCTTCAGTGAAAACTCTGCATTCTTTTGCCAAAAAGGTCCCATCCTTTTTCACACCGCTTCGTAAATAATAAAACATGGGTGTGCGGCGTTTTGTGGCCATAAATTCTTCTTCGCGGCTGAGCACGATCTTGACCGGTTTGCAGAGTTTCATGGAGAGGACCGCACTGCAGAATTGTGCGGAATCCAGCTCAAACTTGCTGCCGAAACCGCCTCCAGTGTATCGGGAGATCACTCGGATATCATTCTCCTTGAGTCCCAATACATCAGATAATAAGACTTTGATGTAGTAGTGGGATTGTGAGGAGGTATATACGGTGAGCTTCCCATCAGGTGAGTAGTCAGCCACAGCACAGTGTGTTTCCATGCAGACATGGGCCTGGGAGGAACACCGGAACCAATCTTCACGGACATAATCCGCTTGTTTGAACGCCTCATCCACTTCGCCCCATTCGATGTGCCGTGTCACATTGATGTTGCGTTCGGCATTCTCATGGAGCAGAGGGGCACCCTCTTTTATGGCTTCAAGCGGCTCGAAGACGGCTTGTAGAGCCTCGTACTCCACTTCTATGAGATCGAGGGCTTCCTCTGCCGTGTCTTCATCGACAGCAGCGACGGCTGCCACTGGTTCCCCGATATAACGGACCTTGTCCCTGGCAAGGATCTCCTCATCACAGAGCTCTTTATAGCGACGCCAGATCCCTTGTTTCACTCCCAGGGTATCTCTCCCCGTGACCACAGCCTTCACGCCAGCCAGTGCCTCCGCCTGTTTCGTGTCGATATTCAGGATTTTTGCATGGGGGTAGGGGCTTCTCAAGATCTTTCCATGAAGCATGTGGGGGAGATTGACATCAAATGTATATACAGCCCTTCCCGTAACCTTGGCAATTCCATCGACGTTGTGGATCGGGGTGTTTATGACATTGAATTTTGTCATTTGCGGCCCTCCTCATACTTGCCATCAGAAACGGCTTTAATGGCCCGGATAATGCTGTTGTAACCCGTGCATCGACAGAGATTGCCATGAATGCCTTCTTTGATCTGTTTGATGCTCGGCTCTGGATTTTCATCAAGCAAAGCCGTTGCCGAGAGCAGCATCCCCGACGTACAAAATCCACACTGATATGCACCGTGATCAAGGAAGGATTTTTGTATCGGCGTGAGTTCTGCACCATCCGCCAAATCCTCAACAGTCCTCACTTCAGCACCATCTGCCTGTATAGCTAAG
Source organism: uncultured Eubacteriales bacterium (assembly GCA_964640835.1). Classification (GTDB taxonomy): domain Bacteria; phylum Acidobacteriota; class Aminicenantia; order Aminicenantales; family Aminicenantaceae; genus WTAW01. The sequence goes on along the minus strand of CAZXJE010000107.1, from coordinate 8,733 downwards.
ATGGAACACGACTTGACCGTTCTTCCGTTAAGGATCACTGTGCAGACATGGCAGGCGCCGGTGTTACAGCCTCTTTTTGTACCCGTAAGGCCTAGCTCATCCCGCAAGACCTCAACGAGCAGCTTCTTGGCCTTTATGTACAGCTCATGATATTCGCCGTTAACGGTTATTCGCAACAATTGCTTTTCCATAACCGGCATCCTCCTTATTTCGCCAGAGTTTAAACTTCTTCCCAGGCCTTTTTCACCACCTTTTTGGTCAGCGATCTTACCAAATGCCTTCTGTATTCTTCACTGGCATGGATGTCTGCGACCGGGTCCGCTTCCTCGGATGCTTTTTCAGCGACTTTCTCGAGCAGGCCTTTGCTGATCTTCTCTCCGATCAACATTTTTTCGGCATCCCTGGCCCTCATAGGCGCTGGTGCGGCAGCTCCCAAGACGATCCGTGCATCCTTGCAACCGAGCCCATCGTTTTCAAGTGTGATCGCCGCTGCCACTGATACGATCCCCTGGTCGTTTTTGATGATGTTGAATTTTTCATAAGCCACAGCGGTACGGAGAGGAATAGGGGGCAATAGGACTTCGCACAAAAGCTCTCCCTCTTCGAGAGCTGTCTCGAAATAATCGATGAAGAACTCGTCAAGAGGAAGGGTACGTGTTTTCTGTTTGCTCGCTAATTTGACTGAGCCATTCAAAGCCATAAATACTGGCCCTGGGTCTCCTGCAGGATCGCCGTGGCAGAGGTTCCCTCCAATCGTGCCCCAATTGCGTGTCTGTAAGGATGCCAGGTTTTCTTCCATATCAGCAAGAACAGGGTATTTCTCTTTGATGATTGGCGATAATTCGATGGTTCGGTGAGTGGTTGTGGCCCCGATTTTGAGTCCTTTTTTATCCTCGAACTTGAGATAATCGAGTTCTTCCACATTCTTGATATCGATGAGATATTCTGGAGCCACCAAGCCCTGACGCATCAGGATGAGCAGGGATTGCCCTCCGCAGATAATCTTGTAGTCTTCTATGTGCCGGTCGATGAGGTCGAGCGCTTCCTCTAAAGTTTTGGCTTTGGCATAGATAAAGTCCCGAATCATTTGTCCTTCCTTTTGGGATAGTCGTTAAAAGCAAGCCATGTCGGGCTGGGTTTGAGTGGAGCCGGTATCGGCAATCGATAGGAATCTGTGACCGCATGTTTTCCTTTCGACTCAAAATTACGCTTGTCTTCATTGACCTGCTCTTCCGAATCTCCCAAATATCCTCTGTACTTTTTTGCGAAGCAGAGATAGTAATGCCGTCCTCTGTACTGAGGACACTCCTTGCACAATTTTCCCGAAAAAGGACAGATCATTTTTGTCTTAGCCATGCTTCAATCTCCCCGAGACACTAACTTTCACATCCTGACACATGCAACCATAAATATAATAACCATTTGTGGTTGTCACAATAATCAGAATCATAGATTTTGTCAAGGTTTCTCCATTTTAGATGTAGGGGCCGTTTCCCAAACGGTCCGTTAAAATGCACGGTCAGTTCGGGGCACTGACCCTACATATAAAGGTACCATGCCCGCCTAGAGCTCTTCTCACGGCTTTCTCTACCACACAATCTGATCACCTAATTCAGTTATCCAGAATTAACGCCATTATGGCTTTGAATGCGCGTTATTACGTTTTTAATCCTTCTGTCAGTTTTATCTTTCGTTTATCCAGAACAGCCACCAGAAAAAACGTCACTAGGCTCACGATCCAGCAGAAATATATGGGATGAGGGAGATTTATGCTCTGGAAAAAGGATGGGATCTGCGGGAAGATCAACCACAGGGCCAGAGCGATCATGGCAACGAACAGCGTCCATGTGGCATGAGAACGCCTGCATATGCTGGGCCAGAACAGGGTCATCAGAGTAACCAGAGTGTAGGCTGTCGTTAGGGTTAATCCAATAAGCAATGTACGAACGATCCCAGATACCGAAACCGCCAGGAGGTAGGTGAATACACTCAGGATAAAAACCGACACACGCGAAATGATCCTCTCACGTTTTTCCTCGAGGTCTGGAGCCAAGAATCTCTTGATAATATCACCGACCACAAGAGTGGCGCTTCCAACGAGAAGGGCAGATGCCGTGGAGACATCTGCTGCCCATAATCCTGCCAATACGAGACCGGCAACTAAAGGACTCAGACTCAGAACCGTCCGGGGTAACGCTTCTGTGGGGATAATCCCAGGTTGAAGCACTGCTGCTGCCATGCCGATTATGGCACTGATAAATCCTATGGGGAGGATCAACAGACCGCCAAGAAGAAAGCCTTTTTTTGCGGAGAGGGAATCTTTGGCAGCAAAGCTGATCTGGGCAACGGACTGGACAGAAAAGGTCATGGTACACATGACAAGAAACCAGGCCGCTACAAGGCTCCATCCTATCGCGCCCATGTCAAAACCCGGATGGCTGTTTGGGAGTTTCGCTAGGAGTTCATCGAACCCTCCCACCTTATCCACAGCCAGGATCGCGCCCAGGAGAACACCCACATAGATCAAGATCACATTGATAATGTTCGTGATTCCGGCGGCCCAAAATCCGCCGATCAGAGTGATCCCTACAAAAACCACAGCGGTGACAAGCATCCCCGATTGGAACGTGAACACATCAGGGAGCAACGACGAGAGTATGGCCCCCCCCGCCACATATTGGAGAGAGGTGATGACGACCTGCAGGAGGAGCTGTCCGATGACACCCACAACACGGCCGGACACACTGTAATGTCTTTCAAAGAATTCCGGAATGGTTGTGATCTCTAGCGCCCGGTAGCGGCGGGCCGCGATAAGCCCCACAAGCACAGCACCGGCCGCCCAGGCTGCATTGTACCATCCTGCTGCGATCCCTGAGCTGTAGGCTTGCTCAGCCACGCCTATGGTCGAGGCTCCACCGATAGCCAAACCCGTAAGGAGCGGAGCGACGACCCAAAACGGCAGGCCACGCCCGGCCAAAAGATAGCCGATCATCCCTCCTTTGCTCAGGCGACGGGTCGACCAGGTGATGACGAAGAGGAGGACAATATAACAAACAACGATGAGGAAAGGAATCCAATTCATAAAGGTTTGTACTTTATACGGGCATCAACAACGGCAGCACCCTTCCCCTTAGGGAACACAAAAACAGGATTCAGATCCATCTCATCGAGCTGGGGAAAATCCGTACCGAGCTCGGAGAGCCGGAGTAAGATATCAACGACAGCATCGATATCCGCGGATTTTTCTCCTCGTGTCCCTTCCAGGATAGGGTACCCTTTGATGGACTGGATCATCTCCATGGCGTCTTGCTTTGATAGAGGGGCCAGCCGGAACTGGACATCCTTGAGCACTTCGACGAATACTCCTCCCAATCCGAACAAAACAGTGGGTGCAAGACCCAAGTTTCCCTTGGAACCCAAGATCACTTCTTTCCCGCCTGCCAGGTGTTCCTGAAGAACAAAGCTGGGCGTGTGTTTGGTAAATTTCTTGGCCATCTTTTTATAGGCAGACAGGAGTGCCGATTCGTCATTAATTCCGAGGACCACGCCACCCACATCCGATTTGTGGACTATGCTCTCGGCATCCACCTTCAAGGCCAACGGATATCCAACCTTTTTTGCTACTTTCATCAGGTCTTTTTCGTTGTTAGCTTTCACAGTTTTGGCAGCCGGAATTCCATAGGCATCCAAGATATCATAGACATCCTCCTGAGAGAGGAAAATCTCCTTTTTATGGTTACTCAGGATGTCTTTGACCTTCTTTTTCTGCTTTCTGAACTCTAGGAACTCGGGGGCAGGTCTCTTCAAGATCTGTCCATACTGGGTCATTGAGGCAAGAGCTCTGGCTGCAGTTTCGGCAAAGTCATAGACGGGAACACCACTGGCTCTAATCAGCCGGATGACTTCCTGCCATTTTTCTATAGTCATCACTTGGCAGACGATGGGTTTCTTCGCAGATTTTCCAAGCTCCCCGATCTTCCGGGCGATCCCCTCACAATCCACAAAAGGAGCAGTCACAAAAACAAGGAGAACAGAATCGATATTGGGATCTTTGAGCAGAGCTTCAACCGTCCCACCGTACTGCTCGGGTCCGGCTGTGGCCACCACATCCACAGGATTGGAGATAATGGCCTCCTGAAAGACGAGCTTTTTCAGGGTTGTTTTTGTTTTCGCGCTCAGTTTGGCCAGCTTGAGTCCTGAAAAAATGCATTCATCCACAGCAATGATCGCTGGGCCACCGGTGTTGGTCACGATCACAACTCTGTCTCCGGGAGGAACCGGCTGCATGGCAAAGGCCACAGCTGTATCGATCATGTCCTCTTGAGAGTGGAAACGCAGGACACCCGCCTTTTTAAAGATCACTTCGGTGAGTGTATCCTGCTCCATTAAAGATCCCGTATGAGAGGCCACAGCTACGGCCCCTTCCGATGTCTTTCCGGTTTTCAGAGCAAGAATGGGCTTCTTCTGAGTCACCCGGCGGGCAACTTCAAGAAAACCCGCGGGATCCTTCAAGGTTTCGATGTGGGCCATGATGACACGTGTGTCTGCATCCTGGCCGTAGTAATCGATGATCTCGTTCATGCTCACATCGGCTTCGTTCCCAAAACTCGAATACATCCGAATGCCTTTCCCTATGCGGTAGAGATGCAATTTGAGTGTCTCGCCCACGCCGCCGCTTTGGGCAACAATAGAGATATTGCCAGGGAACATGGGCACAAAGGTGAAATTGGCATACACGGAGACTTCGGGGTCGGAATTCTGGATCCCCTGAGAGTTCGGCCCATAGATACGCATTCCGTATTTGTGGGCGATTTCCACGATCTGCCGTTCAAGTTGTAACCCCTCTTCGCCCACTTCCTTAAAGCCGGCCGTGTGGACGATGGCAAACTTTACCCCTTTTTTCCCGCATTCCTCGAGCACATAGGGGACGATGGTGTTCTTGATGGAAATGTTCACCAGGTCGACTTCATCAGGGATGTCGCTGATCGAGGCATAAGCCCTAAAACTTTTAATGGACTTAGACTTCGGATTGATGGGATAGATCGGACCTTTAAAATTGTGGTCCAGCAAATTTTGCATCACAATATGGCCGATGCTGAAAGGATTATTCGAGGCTCCGACTATGGCCACCGACTTGGGTTTAAACAGCGCATCAAGCATTTTGATCTCCTTTTATTTCTTGGGCATAAAGAGCTGCCCCAAAAGCGCCTGTCAATTGGGGAAGCATAGGAACAAAGATATTTTTTCCGATCCTCTCTGCAAACATCTTGACAAGATAGGGATTATGAGCCACTACCCCCCCACTCATCACGACGTTCCCCTCCAGAGGATCCATCTCCATGGCTCTCTTTATTACGGAAGTGAAGACACCCTTAACGATATCCTCTACAGGGACGTTTTCCCTGATCTTTGTCAGGATCTCAGTCGCGGAAAACACAGTGCAGTAGCTTCCAATTTCGACATCGTTTTGGGCTTTCTCTGCAAGTCCGTTGAGCTTTTCCAATCGGATCTTTAAACGATTGGCCATCTCCTCGAGAAAAGCGCCTGTGCCTGCGGCGCATTTGCGATTCATCATGAAACCGGTCCTCTTTCCGGAATCGTTGATCTTAATGATCTTGCTATCCTGGCCGCCGATATCGATGAGTGTATGGGCCTCAGGATAAAAAAAATAGCTGCCCCAGGCATGACAACTAATCTCCGTCTTCGCTGAGTTGGCGAAGGGTACATTCCGTCTTCCATAACCAGTGCTCACCACTAAACACTTATCTGAAGAAATCCCTTTGGTCTTTTCCAGAGATTCTTCGAACGCTTTCCTGGCAGCCCCTTCAAAATCCGCACCAGAATCGGTAACGGCATAACCGAGGACCTCTGCCTTTGCATCTAGAATGATGGCTTTGGTCGTGGACGCCCCCACATCAATGCCGACGAACAAACGTTTACTCATTTTTATAAAAATCCAAAGCTCCAAATTTTTCAGATCTCAGTAAGTAAACTCAAAATCTATTCTATCAATCTGGACTTTGGCACTCCAAAATTATCGCTATTTTGATTCGAGTTGTTCGATAAAAGCCTCGATATTGGTTTTCGCCTGTTCCTCGGAATAACAGCGTAGATCGTTCAGATCGCCGTTGATAGTCAGTGCGGGCACGTTCAAATTCTTCTCGAGCCGTTGGGGCATTCCGTAGCGGTTGTTGGAATTGGCAGGGCATGTTTTTGCGTCATGGAAGAGAATCCCATTGATATCATATTTCCGGACCATATCCTCGATGTATTTTTCCTTGAAATTCTCATCCCGAACGATAAAAATCTCTGTGTACGCACGGGCCATGCTCATGAAGGGGTCCTTTGGATCGAAAGAATCGAATATCCAGCTGTTGCAGTACGTGGATGCAATCACAGCTGTCTTGAGCTCGATAAAAAACTCCGCCAAGCTCCGCAGCTTGCCCCAGATGGGCATGCCCTCCCAATAGATACGAAATTTTTCATCCTCAACAGCACCATCTTTATTAGCCACTCTCTCTTCCAACTCTTTGAGGAGCACTTTGTAGTACTCGATTGCTGTCTCGGTGCCCCTGAGAACCACAGCAGGCCCCATGTGAATCGTCTCGTCAAAAAAGCTGATCGGCGCGGGCTTAGCCATGTTAGTCTCCAGGACCTTTTTCCACAGTAAAGTGCAGTCGTAGGAAAGACCCAGGTGGTGGCGGAACTTATCGATGTCAAATGTATTCCCCGAGATCTCTTCCAACGTGGGGATCAATCCTTTGATCTGTTTGTCAATGCTCGAGAGGGAGTCATCAGTGATTCTACTGATATTCCGATAGGTGGTTATTCCCAGTGCGGGGACTTTGAGCTCTCTGGAATACCAGGAGAACCAATCCTGTACATCCCGGCATTGATTCGTGTTATAGACCAGAACATCCGGCCTCGGGACTCCTTCGATGCCCTCATATGCACGTGAGAGCGGAGTTTCCCCTTTGATAAAAGCGCCAACATCACTCGTGAGATAGGAACATATGTCCGGAGAGTAGCCCACAGAGTTAGCCACGGGAATGTAATCCATGGCCTGCCGAGTGGACCCCAACATCGCCCCATGATTCTCCGGATAATACACCAGGAATCCCAAACTCAACAGGAGTTCTGCAGGCCCGACACTGGTGCACCAGGCGATCTTTGGTGAACCTTCCTTAGCGGCCCCGTCCATTTCATAAAAATAATCGGCCATGATCTTTCTCATGTGGCCGGTCGCTTGAATTTTTTTTATGGTGATCTTTTTTTCCTCGCCCATATTTCCTCCTCAAATGTCAAGACAGAACGGAACATAACATTTGCTCTGATATTTTTTCGGTGAGGTTAAGACGAAACCCATGCTTTTCCAAGGTATCCAAAATAACAATATTAAATATCCAAGTCAAGGAACATTACCGAAAGCGATTGACTGGCCGAGTTTTTCCAGGCGAGCGATATGTTTGGGCGAGTAAAGAATCCCTTCACGCAGAGATAGCTCTCTCTGCCTTACCTCTTTTTCACCGGGAAACAACATTTTTTCGCCCTGTCCC
>CAZXJE010000107.1:0-1077 GCA_964640835.1 uncultured Eubacteriales bacterium | reverse complement strand
CTGTCCCCTTTTTTATTGACAGAGTGGGAGCCAGATGATAAAAAATCTGTGTTAACTCTATTGTATCCGTTACGTCTGTTTTCTCCGTGCTTCTTTGAGCAACGGATTGGATGTTCCAACTGGACAATACGGATCGATCGATCAATCAGAAGAGGAAAAAATGAACCAAAAAACTTACAACAACATTATTTATAAAATAGAAGGAGAAACTGCGTTCCTTACCATCAACCGGCCTCCGGTAAACATCCTTGATATCGCAACCATGGAAGAAATGAACGATGCCCTGGACAGCCTGACCGACAACACGGATGTCAAAGTTCTGGTGATTTCCGGCAGTGGAGACAAGGCTTTTTCCGCTGGTGTGGATGTGTCTGACCATACGGAAGATAAGGTCGACAAGATGCTCGAAGTTTTCCACGGAATTTTCCGCAAAATGTCCCGGCTGGATCAAGTGACTGTCGCAGCGGTCAAGGGACTAACCCTAGGAGGCGGATGCGAGGTCGCCATATTCTGCGATATGATTTTTGCTGCGGAAAATGTAAAAATCGGACAGCCGGAAATAAAACTTGCGGTGTTCCCTCCGATCGCACTCCTTGTCCTCCCTCTGCTCGTAGGATTGAAGAGAGCCTCAGAGCTCCTCTTGAGTGGCAAAGTTATTGACGCCAATGAAGCCGAGAGGATTGGTCTTGTCAATAAAGTTGTTCCGCTAGAATCTTTCGACGCTGGAGTTCACGAATTCATTCAGCCTATCTTAGAGCTGAGCTCGGTGGGGATCAAATATTCTAAAAAAGGAATTCAACTCGGGTTAGAAACAACCTTTTCAGAAGGTCTTGAAAAAATCGAAAAAATCTATCGTGACGAGTTGATGGCCTCTGAGGACGCCCACGAAGGGCTCAAGTCTTTTTTAGAGAAGCGAAAACCTATCTGGAAAAATCGATAAGAACAATTTGGATTATTCATAAATCGAGGTTGCTGCAGCGGCGAGGCAGTGCCCCATGAAGCTGTAGTGAACTACCGCAAATGGGCTACAACGAAGCCGATGTAGTGAGATCGGCTTGCCCGTAGGGTAAAAAGATG
>CAZXJE010000106.1:0-11486 GCA_964640835.1 uncultured Eubacteriales bacterium | reverse complement strand
TTATTGCAGTTGTGATTATAGGATTGGTTGTGTGGCGTCTTCTCCCAAAAAAGGAAGCTGTGCCTGCAGCCACATCCGATAGCCCCTCGCTTGCGATCATGTATTTCGAAAACAACACAGGAGACGAGGGCCTGGAGCATTACAGAAAAGCCCTATCCGACCTACTGATCGCAGACCTCTCACAATCCAAATATATCAGAGTTTTAAGGGGAGATAACCTGTACAACATTCTTAGCCTATTGAATCAACTGGAGGCCAAGAGTTATTCTTCCGATGTGATAAAAGAAGTAGCGAGTCAAGGAAATGTAAATCACGTATTACAGGGCAATTACACAAAAGCGGGCGAGAACTTCAGGATCAACATCATGCTCCACGATGCAAACACTCAAGAGCTTATAAGTTCAGGAAGCGTGGAAGGAAGAGGAGAAGAGAGCATTTTTAACATGGTGGATGAGCTCACAAAGAAGATCAAAGCGAATTTCAACCTATCCCAAGCAGTGCTCGCCAATGATATAGACAAAGATGTAGGAAAGATTACAACCTCTTCTCCCGAAGCCTATAAATATTACACCGAAGGACAAAGTTATGCAGAAAGAGCTGAATATGAAAAGAGTAACGAATTGATAGAAAAATCCGTTGAAATTGATCCCGAATTCGCTATGGCCTATAGAGCTTTATCTGTAAACTATAACAATCTCTTTCTTTATGCAGAAGCCACACAAAACATTAATAAAGCATTGGAGCTAGTAGACCGGTTATCGGATAGAGAACGATATCTCATACAGGGGGATTTCTACAGGGAATCTGAAAAAACATACGATAAAGCCATCGAAGCATACACCAAGCTCTTAGAGCTTTATCCAGGGGATTTCTCTGGGAATAACAATCTGGGCTTAATTTATGTGTATATAGGAGATCGAGATAAAGCCATAGAACGGTATAAAACAGCCATCCAGAATAAAGATCCAGCCATGGTAGTCTATACAAATCTTGCATCTTCATACAGGGCGAAAGGATTGTATGATGAAGCAAAAAGGGTTCTTGAGGACTATATAAATAATGTTTCGGACCATGCTGGAATACATCTATCAATGGCTACGAATTACCTTCAGCAAGGAGAATACGATCTTGCCTTGAAAGAAGTGGATAAAGCCTTTCTGCTTAACCCGACTAATCCTACAACGATCAGATATAAAGGAGACATTTACTTTGGTTCAGGTGATCTAAAGAAGGCAGAGGATGAATATCAGAAACTCATCAGGGGAAAAGAGCCATTAAATATTATTGGTTATAATAGACTATCCTTTTGGTACCTACTGCAGGGAAGATACAAAGATACAAAAGAACAAGGGGAGAAGTCTCTTGAGATTGCGAAGAAATATGGTCAAGATGTATGGATAAGAAGTATACACCAGGGAATGGCTAATCTTGACACCATAGCAGGCAAATATACAAAAGCTCTAGAAGAGTTGAACGAAGCATGGAACAGCGCAGTTAATGATGAAGATACGTTTGCTCAGAGAGGTATCTTGTTCCAGAAAACTCAAACCTATCAGGCGATGAAGCGTTTGGATGATGCACAAAACACAGCGGATGAACACCGGAGGATGTGCGAAGAATCGATGGATAGAAACCTGATAGGGGAAAACTATCATCTTCAGGGATTAATAGAGCTCGAAAAAAAGAATTATTCAGATGCAATTGGGTACTTTGAGAAGGCTCTGGGTACATTAGAGGCAAATTCTGGTACTCGTTTGGATTTATCCAATTCTATCGCTTTAGCAAATTACAGATCCGGAGATCTGGAGCATGCTCGAGCAGAATATGAAAAAATTAGCACTTTTCACACTGGCAGAATAACTTATGGCGATATTTATGCCAAAAGCTTCTACATGCTCGGCAAGATATACGAAGAGTTGGGGGACAAAACCAAAGCCATTGAAAATTACGAAAAATTCCTCGAGCTGTGGAAGGACGCCGATCCGGGATTACCCGAACCTGAGGATGCAAGGAAGAGGCTGGCTGCTTTAAAGAAAATTTAAGTAGTGAGTGAGATAAGAATAATAAGGTTTTTCGCATAATCAAAACTTTCCTTAAAAGGATATTTAAGATGAATCATCCAAAATGGATTTTGTTCGGATGTATTGTAGTTTTGGCTTTTGCATTGATAATGACGACAGGATGTGCTAAGCAAGAGGAAGCACAGGAAGGCGAGACACAAAGCACCGATCAAGAGGAAAAAGCAAAGGTGGAGCTCCCGGCTGCAGTCGCCAAAGCGATCGAAGATAATGTCCCGAAGGCGCAGATAGAGAAAGTGGAGGTGGAGGAGAAAGGCGGTATCGCACTCTATGACATCGAATTTAAGGCCGATCAGGGAGAGATCGAAGTTGCAGAGGACGGTACGGTCATCGATGTTGTCACGATCATAACGATGGAAGATGTTCCTGAAGCTGCCGCTGAAGTACTAAAGAAGGCTATCGAGGATGCCACAATCATACGGATCGAAAAGTCTGAGGTCTGGTCAGAGCTTAAGATAGAAGGCGATGTAGGCACGATCGTCAAGCTCGACAGTCCCAAGTACATCTATGAGGCAGAGGTCATGAAAGGCGATCAAACGGGCGAGGTCGAAGTCGCTGCCGATGGTACTATCATCGAACCCCTCAAGTGGGACACCGAGGAATCACAAGAAAAGAAAAAGTGAAGAAAACAAAACAAGCTGTCCTCCTCCCTGTTCAAAAATCTTAAAAACTCCCTTTGTTTTTTAGTTCTCTTATAAGTCTCTTGCAATATATAGAATTTTTTCCACTTTGATTGACTCCTACCATTTTTCTTAGTATTCTTTTATTTAGCTTAATTAAGGGATTTAATAATAGCTAAATATTCAAATAGCTAAATAAACTTTCGCAATTGGGGGGTATAATGCGAAAAGTAATCACACTCTTTATTATCGTCTTTATTTTTTTGGTTTTTCGGTCTTTGGCCATCGCCCAATTCACTCTGGAAGAGTTGGCAGAAAGAGAAATAAGTTTTTCCTAAATGCCCGAATTCGAACATGTGTTGTTCCCTAAGCGGGCAGGTCTATCTTTTTCTCATTAGCCATTAGGAAGGAAACATTTTGGCATGATGTTTGCTAATAATAACATGCTGTATGAAAAAAGCTGCGTGCTATATAAACAAGGTGTTCACAATGAAAGACACGAAGCTGCTAACCAAATCGTTTGGAGTTTGAGATGTTTAACAATTATCTAAAGATCGCATTGAGAAATATTTTCAAACACAAAGGCTATTCCCTCATAAATATCATCGGCTTGGCTATTGGGATGACATGCTGCCTCTTGATACTGCTCTATGTTCAGGATGAACTCAGTTATGACCGTTACCATGAGAATGCCGACCGAATTTACCGCGTGATTGAGGAAGTCCGGCTGGAGGGAGTCGGCGAAGAGTCCTCTAGCATGCCCTTCCCTACCGGGGACACCTTACCTCTAGAATATCCCGATGCCGTAGAAGCAAGCGTCAGGTTCTTCAATTTTCAGCTGCCAACGATGTCGGTGCAGTACGGTACTTCGGACGAGAAACTATTCAACGAGCCGCGCTTCTTTTTTGCCGATTCTGCGGTGTTCCAGGTGTTCAGCTTCGAAATGATCGGGGGTGACCCAAAGAAGGCTCTGGAAGAGCCCAATACCATCGTGATCACAGAAGCGATGGTGGAAAAGTATTTCGAGAACGAAGACCCGATAGGCAAGACACTGCGATGGCAAAACGGTGTGAATCTGAATGTCACCGGAGTGTTAAAGGATATCCGTCCGAATTCCCATTTTCAGTTTGATTTTTTGGGATCGTTTGCCACGCTCAGACGATTGTTCGGGGGCAATCTGCCTCAAGGATGGTACTGGAATCCCTGTTGGACCTACATTCTTCTCAAAGAAGGTGCTTCCCCGGATGCTCTTCAAGCGCAGTTTCCAGCTCTAGTTCAGAAATATTTCCCCGATTCTATTAAAGATAAGGTAGTGGTCAAACTGCAGCCTCTCAAGGATATTCATCTATTTTCTCATCTGGATTATGAGATCAATCCCAACAGCGACATCTCGTATATCTACATTTTCTCGGCCATAGCCGTCTTTGTCTTACTCATCGCATGTATCAACTTCATGAACCTTGCTACGGCCCGATCGGCCAACCGCGGCCGGGAGGTAGGAATGAGGAAAGTTCTGGGGGCTTACCGGACCCAGCTCATCAAGCAGTTTCTGGGGGAATCGATGATCCTGTGCGTTATCGGCGCTCTGTTTGCCGTGTTGATCGTCGAGACCGTTCTTCCTGCCTTCAATGCCTTTTCCGGGAAGGCTTTATCCACCGATTACTTCACCGATGGACGTTTATTAATCGGATTGGCCATAATCACTCTTACGGTCGGGATCTTATCAGGAATCTATCCAGCCTTCTTTCTGTCTGGATTTGACTCGGTAAAAGTCATGAAAGGGACGCTCGAGAGAGGCGGCAAAAGCTCCGCTTTCAGGAAAGTTCTCGTAGTTGTCCAATTTGCGATATCCATCGTTTTGATCATCGGTACAATCATCTGCTTTCAACAACTCAATTACCTACGAAACTCAGGGCTTGGATTCAACAAGGATCAGGTCGTGATGCTGCCTGCTTATGGCACTGCTCCTGCAAGATGGTATGAGAGATTCAGAGAGCGGATTCTGCAGGACCCGCATATCACCCAAGTTTCAGCCGTAGAGGATGTTCTCGGCGCAAAATATCAGACAGGTTCCTTTATCCCTGAAGGAACCAGCGAATCTAACATGCAGCAGCTCCCCCTGCTGGTGGTCACTTTTGATTTTATTGAAACCTTTGATATGGAGATGTTGTCCGGCCGGAGTTTTTCCAAAGAGTTCCCCACTGATATTACAGAGGGGATTATTATCAATGGATCAGCTGCGAAGCGCTTCGGCTGGTCCCCGGAGGAGGCCCTGGGCAAGAGACTCAGGCAACAGAATGGCCTTATGCTGCGTGTGGTTGGTGTGGTGAAGGATTTCAATTACGCCTCGCTGTCTCAGCCGATCACGCCTTTTGTGCTCGAGATGCCGCGGAATGCGGGACAAATGAACGGGCGCGTGCGTTACGTAGCTATAAAAACTAGTATGGCAGACCTTCAACAAACGATCGGCTTATTGAGATCGACTTGGGAGGAAGTGGTCCCCAACCGTTCCTTTGATTTTTTCTTCCTGGATGATGAGCTGGACAAACTCTACAACGCGGAGGAACAGATGGGGAGAGTCTTCGGCGTATTCACAATCCTCGCAATCGTTATTGCCTGTTTGGGATTGTTCGCTCTGGCTTCATTCACAACAGAACTCCGTACACGAGAGATCGGAATCCGGAAAGTGCTGGGAGCTCAAGCCTCCGGCATCGTGATCCTGTTGTCAAAAGAATTCGCAAAATGGGTATTAATCGCCAATGTGATCGCCTGGCCGGTGGCTTTTTATATCATGGAGAGATGGCTTGACGGATTCGCCTATCGAACTGTTATAGGGATTACGACATTCATAGTGGCGACGCTTTTGGCTTTTGCTATCGCCATCATAACGGTAAGCTTCCAGGCTTTTAAAGCCGCACTATCTGACCCTGTCAAATCACTGCGACATCAGTAATAGTCCATATCACATGACCCAGGCATAGCCGATTTTTGCAAAAAACGTGTAGTCCTTTCTGGTCATGCTGTAATCCTGGCCTCCGAAGTGGTTGTCCGAATATCCCAGAAACAACACCGTACGAGGATTGATTTTGTATGAAAATAAAAGTTGAGTAAAAAACTGCTTGGACTCGGGGTCGACAGGAGTTAAATAGTTCGAGACATTATACTTGTAGTCATAATACTGTAGGATGGCACGAATGAACATCTTGGCATTGAAAAAGTAGACGATCGAAGCCTGGCTGATATTGGCCCTGTAGAGCCAATCTTCAGATACGTTCATTTTCTCATACATATGACTGAGATTAAGTTGGAGGTGAGCACCTATATTCCAGAAGAAGTAGGGCGCCAGTGAAAGAGTCTTTCCCTTTCTTGTATTCACATAGTCGATGCCATCACCAAAGGTTGTCAGGATGTTGAATCTAAGATTGCCACTTGGGATGACACCTCCAGAAACACTAAATTGAATCAGATCAAATTCAACGCCATTGTAGTGCTGACTGGAAAGAGTATTTCCTATTGTCAAACTTGTTTGGTAGATCCCTTCGAAAGAAAATGAGTTTTTCAAAGATTTATCCAGAACAGTCCCCTCGCTACTCTTTTGGTATTGTGCGTAATTTACTAGGCGGAATCTTGACCACCAGCTACTTGTTTTGGGTCTCCACTCGTAGTTTGACATGGTATGTAGCTGTCGATATCCCACTCGAGGCAAAAATCCAAGGTCGGCTCTGAAATCTGGTCCGATATCCAAATATCCAAACTCAAGCTGATGGTTTCTTGTCTTGTGGATATAGGTTCCCATTAGAGCTTCATCGCCAAATTCGTCATCGGGTTGGTTGAAATCTTTAACGATCGCTTCACCATATTTTGTCCGGGAGCCCAAAAACTGAAAAACGATTTCATCGCTTTGCGAAAATCTCAAACGTCCGTCTGCACCAAAAACCCTGTTGAAATAGCCGCCTCCCGCACGATTGGTAAAAAGGACGCCGATGTTGGAATTGTTCCAAATATCTCCTCCATAACGAAAGACGGCAGAGGTGTTTGAGTGTTCTAAAGAGGTCGATCTGGAGTATTGGCTTCCTGGAAAAATAAGGTTTGTTGTCCTGTCCTCGACCAAATAGGCTCCAAGAGCACTCACTCCCTCTTTGCCGGACAATTTGATCCCCCATCGAGGATCACGAAGTGTACGTGTGTAGATGACATTCAAGGGTGTTTTAAAAAAATCCAATCCTTCGGTGAAAAACGGCCTTTTTTCAGGGTAGTAGAGAGCGAAGGGCTGATTGATGTCCAGTTGTGCCGCATCGGCCTCGACCTGAGAAAAATCGGGATTTACTGTGCCTGATAGGATGAGATTCGGAGTGATCCCCCAGCGTGCAGTTATTCCCGGCTCTGCTGCGCTGTTACGGTTCGTGAAACCACCCTCTGGAAATTCATCCCTTTCGTCCGTTCGCAATGCAGTCAGGGTAGGATTGATCTCAATATTACGCCCGGGCGAAACGTCCTCAAAGCCTTCTATTCTCAGATACTGGCAGACGCGGCAGGTGTTGCTTCGGTCATAAGGCTGCGCCCATATTTGATATCTGACGCTCCGCGGGTAGCCTCGAACAGCATTTATGCCCCAGATCTGAGCATCTTTGGTGCGCTGAAACCGGAGCGAAGAAAAGGGAATCGCAATCTCTATTCCATATCCCCAGTCAAATATTTTGCCTGCGGAATCGTAAATCATGTCCCAATTATAATCCTTGATCCCGGCTGCATTCGATATTCCATCCGCTTGCACACCCATCGGAGTTGAAAACAAAGTGAAGGCTCTTCGTGAGTCATTATATGTATCTATCTCGACAGCGACCCAGTCGTCATTTCCGAAAGCATCCCTATCACTTAAGTGAGCTCGGATCTGTGATGGCTCAGGATCATAACACCGGAAGCCGATGTAAAAATTCGACCGATCGTACGTGAGGAGTACTTCTGTTCTTACAGGAGGTGCAACATTTTCCCTGGGGCTGATCTCATAATTTAACTCCAATACTCTTGCATGGACCCATGCCTCCTCATCGAGCACACCATCGATCTTTACGGACGATGCGACTTTCGGCACCGAATACGGATTCTCCTGCGATCCCGGCTTTCCTTTCTCGTCTAGACCAAATAGCGGAAAATAAAAAATCAAAAATAATAGTACAGGAAATACTTTTAATTTCGAAGATAAGAAATTGTTCATATCAGCTGATTCCTAAAACGAGAAGCGTAGCTTATTATTGTATTTGGTATAGCTACTTGCAATCAAGCCTCGGGTTATGGAAGTAATCTATGCTTAGAATTACGTTTTTTTACCCAAAAAAGTTATTTTAAGCACTAAAATGAGTCACTTCTTAGAGCTAATTTTTTTAAAATCAACATTTTCTGCCAGCCAAAGCAATATGTACATATGTATGATGTTCGGAAGTGGACAGTCAGGTTTCAATATCGAACATTGTTATCGTTTTTCTCCTTGTGTCTCTGGTATCTTTCCCCTATTTCCAAACCTGGCATAAAATTTGCTAATTAATTAACTGAAAAATCATGCTAACCTTACAGATACACGAAGACAGAAGCTAACATGTTTAAAAATTATATTAAGATCGCATTCCGGAACATCCGAAGATACAAGGCCTATTCTCTCATCAATATAGCCGGACTCACCATCGGAATGGCATGTTTCATCCTGATCTTCCTCTGGGTCTACGACGAACTCCATTATGACACCTACCACACCCACAGCGATCGCCTCTGTCGTATTCTCCTCAAGAAAGCCGACGATCCGGGTGACAGAGGAATAACCAGCACACCCTACATTCTTCCCCAGATCCTCAAAGATGAATATCCGGAAATTGTCGAAGTCACTCGCGTTAGAACCCGTGGTTACCCCAGCGCTATCAGGCACGGTGACCTATCCTTTTATGAACGGAACTTCTTCTTGACTGACCCCTCATTTTTTTCCATGTTCTCCTTTGAATTTGCAGCAGGAGACCCGAGGGTGGTTTTGACCAATCCGAATTCTGTAGTGATCACACAAGAGGCGGCGCACAAGTATTTTGGCGATGAGGATCCGATGGGAAAGATCCTCCGCTGGAATAACACCCACGATCTAGAGGTAACCGGAATCATAAAGAAGGTGCCTTACAATTCTCACCTTCAATTTGATTTTATGGCTTCACTCCAACTCTATGATAGCGAGCGGCTTTCTTCCTGGTGGCGCGAGGCCGATGGCTATGTTCTGCTTCAGGAAGGTACTTCTATAAAAGACGTCAGCAAAAAGATCGCAGGCACCATCCAGAGATACCATCCCGAGGATGATTATGTCATTGCCCTTCAGCCTGTAAAAGAGGCCCACTTGAACATCGCCCAGGGAGGACGCAGCGACAGAATGTTCGTTCTTCTATTTGCCGTGATCGCTGTTATGATCCTGGCTATGGCCTGCGTAAACTTCATGAATATCACAACTGCCCGCTCCGGCATTCGAGCTCTTGAAGTGGGTCTGAGGAAGGTTGTCGGGGCCAAAAGAGTGGATCTCATCATACAGTTCCTGGGAGAATCTGTGTTCCTCTCCTTGATATCATTCTTTCTGGCAATCACTCTGGTTGATCTTTTCCTCCCCATATTCAACAGGCTTCAGGGGAAGGAGATGTCTCTCCTGGGCTCCGGGAATATGTTTATTTATCTGTCTCTTGGGCTTGCGGCTTTTGTGACAGGCATAATTGCGGGAAGTTATCCGGCTTTTTTTCTCTCTGCGTTCCAACCTGCCAAAGTTTTGAAAAAAGACATCAGCAGAGGACGAAAAGGTTCTTTATTTAGAGCAATCCTTGTCGTCAGCCAGTTTTCGGTCACTGTTCTGTTGATCATCTTCACATTGGTCGCTTATAAACAAATGCAATTCATCCGAAACACCGAGCTCGGGTTCTCTCGAGAACAGATCGTGCATATCCTGGTGAACGACCAGTTGAGAGATGCCCATAAAACCTTCAAGGAGAGACTGTTAAGAGATTCGCGTATCCTCAATGTCACTTATGCCTCGGCTCCTCCCCACTTTCTGTTCAATGTCAATAATTTTGAGTGGGAGGGCATGGATGCGGATAAAGAGGTGGAATTAAATTTTCTGTATGTCGACCATGACTATGCGGAGACCTTCGATCTGGAGATCGTCGAGGGCCGGGATTTTTCCGAGGATTATCCGACAGATACCGCAGAGGCTTACGTAGTCAATGAATCGGCAGTCCGATTTATGGGAATGACAGACCCGATCGGAAAGAGAGTTACCCTGGCAGGCAGAGAGGGAAGAATCATCGGCGTTGTCAAAAATTTTAATCACAAACCGCTAATCTTCGAGATCACACCGATGGTCATGGGGATCCGGCCCAGCTGGTATTACGACCTTCTGATCAAGATAAGCGCAGAGGATATTCAAGGGTGCCTTGCCTATATCGAGAAGGTTTTTCACGAGACTTCACCGGCTTTTCCCTTCGAATACAACTTCCTTGATGAGTGGTTTGAGATGATCTATACTCCTTTAACGATCTTAAATCATATATTCAACAGCTTTGTCTTTCTCGCAGTGTTCATTTCCTGTCTTGGGCTGTTCGGCCTTGCCTCACTCCTTTTAGAGCAGAGAAAAAAGGAGATCGGTATCCGCAAGGTTCTGGGTGCCTCCACAGCAGGGTTGATGCTCCTGCTGTCCAAGAGGTTCATGAGGATCATCCTGGTGGCTAATGTGATCGCTGTCCCAGTTGCATATTTTGCAACGAGAATGTTCCTTAATCTTTTTGTGTACCGGACAACGTTGGATGCGGGGATGGTTGTGGCAACGGTCGCTTTCACTTTTTTTGTTGCTCTTTTCACCATCAGCTACCAGGTCATCAAAACCGCTCTGGCCAATCCGGTCGATTCTATCCGCTACGAATAACAACCTGAAACACAAAACACTGTCCATGAACAATCCCACTTATTTTATCAAAGCATAACCAACTCTCCATAATCTCTTACAATTTATCCTGTCTCGATTATTTGCATTGAGCTATCAGATCAATACGAGAAACATCAAAAATGCAAAAATGAGGGCCATCAACACTCGGACAACTATAACTAATTGATCGAAGTTTTTTTCATGAAAGTCAGCTAGACCGTTCCATTTTAGCTTCCGGAACCGCTATTCTTAGCCTAATCATTCTCGGGGCGATAGGAATAAGAACGATCATTATAACCGCGATCACAAGAAAAAACAGGCGTACTTCCATTGGGCCTCCGAATAATTCATCCTATAAGTATACCCAAGTCTTGCAGGATTATTCAAAAATAAGAGGTCAATTACTCAGCATAGCAAAAAATGAATCCTCGCGAACAATAAAAAATGATCGAGGAAGACATCGGAGTGTTGGGGAACCGTCTCGGTCCTCCGGCTCAATAATCTCATTGCTCTCGAGTTTATGGTCCATACATGGGCCCCAGAATGGAAAAGACGATTGAGTATAAATTTCGAGGACAACGCGATTGTTACGAAGAAACGTTATTTTTCTATGCTGATCAAATTATCCTTTTTCTATTATCTCAAGGTTAAATCTCTTTTTCTGCTTCATCCCAGCAGCGCCGAGAATAAGCCTAATAGCCTGAGCATTTCTTCCCTGTTTTCCAATAACCTTGCCCACATCATCAGGAGCAACACTTAATTCAATGATTGAGCTCTGTTCTCCATTTAACTGGGTAACTTGCACCTTGTCCGGATTGTCCACTAATGACTTGGCAATCAATTCAACGAGTTCTT
>CAZXJE010000105.1:0-11551 GCA_964640835.1 uncultured Eubacteriales bacterium | reverse complement strand
AGGGGCTTCTTCTTGCTCTATAGCTTTTTCAGTCACAGGAGGCACTCTGTCAATATCCCCAGCCCAGCGGAACACAACTTCAATCCCGTTAGCAACTTGAATGATTTCATACGAGGGAAGGGTCTCCTCAAGGTCAAAGACGATCCGAGCTATGTCGGGTTTAAAACGCCCTGTTCTAACAGCCTTCACTCCAAAGGCATTGATATCATAGAATGCCTCAGCACGAATCTCTCCTACAGGTGAAATCTCAACGACAAGCCGTGAGGGATCTTTCAGCTCGAAATGTTGATAACCGAATTCCCCAGAAACTCCTATAACAGCTTTCAGGAAATCTGATGATTGATGAAGATCGAGTTTTTCCAACACGGCTTGGCCTTGTTGCCCTCCATATATTTCCGAAGTGCTTGTTACAAATAGAATAACTGTACTTACTATGAGCAAACTGTTTATCTTTTTCACTTTTCTAATTCTCCTTGAGTTATGTCTTTGGCACTGGCCGAGAGAGGTCCTTCAATTTTATCATCACGAACCAATGATATTGCATATTTATAGAGATGGGAATGTTCAATTTTAATGTCAAAATATTTACGCCCAGTCCCCTCAAGACCTGGGAAATCAAGATATCCCATCACGGTGGCATCTGAATCTCGAATGCTCAGAGTTTTAATAAGCTTGAATGAAAGAGGCTCTACACTTAGGTCTCCTCTATAAATCTTATAGGCTCGAAAGCCAATCTCGTCTGATAGTTTGGGGGATATCTTCCATGTCACAACATTGCCTTGCTGGATGAAATCCACAACTTGATCACGGACACGATTTGCCCCTACAGCACAAGGCGGAAAAGGCAATGTCTGTATTTCCTCAAACCAAGATTCTGTCATAATTTTATATCCTTTTATGCTTGGGTGGACTTTATCAATTGACAACAGTGAAGTCCATCCTCCATCGCTTTCCGGATAATAGAAAAAGATGTCAAACATATCCACGAGAGGAACCTTTTCTTCGTCAGCCATAACTCTAATTTTATCGTTCAGTTCAAATATCCGTTCTTTGAAAAAGGGCTTATACCACCTATGATCTTCCCTGGGGAGTATCGTTGATAGGACAACAAAGACGCCAAATTCTCGACAGATTCTTATCATTTCCCTGAGATGAAAGGTTGCCGCATCCATAGATTTGCGCCTGAACACCACATCATTGGTGCCTTCCATCAAGATAAGATATCTTGCTTTGTGTTTGGAGATCACATCATACATTCTCGCCAATCCATTTTCAGTAACCTCTCCGGGCCAGCCTTCATTGATGACCTCAGATGGCCCAAAATTTTCATACAGGAGAGAATTTAATCTTGGAATGTATCCCAAATCTGGGGCTGGAGTGTAGTCGATATAGCCATAGGTTATGCTATCTCCAAAACCAATATATGCATTTTCATATAACGAGGGATTTACAGGCATAGTGGATGCTTTCTCTGTGATTGGCTGATTCTTTATCGCTTCAAGTTGGATCAAAGATAGGATTTCTGATTTGATCTCGCTTCCCGATTGCCACACGATACCAACCTGATCTCCCAGGACAGAAATTTTTGGCCAGACATTCCATCTTTGGCTTTTCTCGGATATTTCTTTTTCTGGAGACCATCTGTTCTCATACTTGTATTTACAGTAAATGCCACTTCCATTATTAATAAATCGACTCCATACGATAATGGGAACAGAACCTGAAATGAAGGAAATTGCAGGATGTGAATCGAAGTGTTGGCTATTCGTTATTCTTTCCTCTGTCCAGCTGCTTCCATTCCAGGATGACGAGAAAATTTCATAATCATTCCCGTCATAAGCAGACCAAACAACCCATGGAAATCCTTCAGGGCCCAAATTAACACAGGGATCTACATGAGGAATAGTGTTATCTTTATTCAATTGCAAAGGAGGGCTCCACTCTCCCCCCTTAAAGATACTGTAGAATATTTCATCTCTGCCTTCTTTAATTCCCACCCAAAAAATCCACACATTATTTCCACGATCAACAACAATTTTTGGGCTGTGGACACTCTTAATGTCGGGTGAATTCAAGATCCATGTTTGCCTTGTTGCCAACTTCATTGCCAATATGCTGTATTCAGAATCCATATAGGCTATCCATGTAATCCACAGGTTTTGTTCATCGTCAAAATCAAAATCTGGGGAATGATGGAAGGCATGTCCTGAAGTTAAAACATCCGTATGGACAATTTCGTCCTGATAGAGTTTTTCACAACAAATGTCATTCCTTTCATGAGACGCCCTCTCCCAGATAATCCAAATTTCTTCTTTTCCGTTTTTTTTCACGATCGGAGAAAATATAGCTTGATCAGTAATGAGAGCATGTTCTGAATAATCATCACTCCCTTCATGCTTAACCGTAAAACTAAGCCCCTGATCAGGATTTATATACACAAGTCCCAACTCTCCATGTCGCTTCATCAATGGATGTGCTGAACTCCCCTTTAGGTTCTTTTTCTCTACATGGGCCTCTAGAATTGGGCTTATTAAAGAAAGCATAAGGCATAAACGTAGGAAATTTCTAATCTTATTACTCATAACATAAACCGAATTTTATACCATACAACCATCACATATGCAATCATTATCATGGGGGAGAGGGCGTATATTCTCTCTCATCAACCTACTCATAATACTATCATCTGTTTCTTTGATTTAATGTATCTCAATATGTCCTTTTGAGCTATTGTAGTTTAAAACAAAGGAAAAATGCTTCGCTTCCTGAAATCATTACAAGTCAAGATTACCATAGAAGCAAGGGGGTGTCCATAAAATGGGACTGTTCGCCGCATGAGAGAGGCAGCACTGTTACAGATGCGATGGAACGTGCGTCGTATCTGAATGGGACGAAAATATCTTCCTCAGTTTTTTCTGCTTCCTTCTTGAATAGGAAGGCTTGCTCGGAGATGTCCCTTCATTCAGTTCGGACTCCAAATGTGCTATAATTTCCGCGATGAGTAAGAAGAAAAGGAAAAAACCCCCCGCAACTCTCCGTAAACCCAAAAAAAAGAAAGGGGTAAGCTCGTCAGAGATCCTGGGGATTTTATCCATTTTTCTGGCCGCCTTTTTTTTGATCAGCCTGCTCAGTTATCATTCGCAGGACCCATCCTGGGCAACAGTCTCCACCTCCAACCAAAATATCCAAAACTATGCCGGAAAAGTTGGTGCCTCGGTCGCCGAAGTCCTTCTCCAGCTCTCGGGTTTTTCAGCCTTTGTCTTTGCCTTCGCTCTACTATTCCTAGGGATACAAATGTTCCGCGCACCGGCTGAAAGACGCTTCTTCATTAAATCAATGGGGATTCTTTTCCTCCTGCTCATCCTGTGCAGTCTTCTGTTCTTGCTCTTCCACAACGTGGAATGGAGAGGAACAGAAATTTCCGCCGGAGGATTACTCGGCACACTGGTATCATCGGAGTTGGTCAAATACTTCAATCATACGGGGTCTGTTCTCATCCTCTTCGGTCTGTTTCTTCTGTTTCTCGTCTTTTCCACCCATCTTTCTATTGGGAGGATCTTCGGCTTCTTCGGGCAATCCTCCCGATTTCTTTTCAAGGAAATGAGGATACGTATCACACACTATCAGAAGGAAAAAAGACGAAAAAAGATGCGCCAACGCGTCAATGCCAAATACTCCACTCCAAA
This sequence comes from uncultured Eubacteriales bacterium, assembly GCA_964640835.1. Classification (GTDB taxonomy): domain Bacteria; phylum Acidobacteriota; class Aminicenantia; order Aminicenantales; family Aminicenantaceae; genus WTAW01. The sequence goes on along the minus strand of CAZXJE010000105.1, from coordinate 7,865 downwards.
TGAGGAAGATGTCGCCGAAGAAGAGAAGGCGGGCCCAAAAAAAGAGAGGCGAAAGAAAGGGAGAAAAGAGGCCAAGAAGAAGTCCATCCCGGTTATAGTTGAAAAGCCCAAGAAACCTGAAAAGCTCCTTTTCCCAGAATTGGGGAAAAAAGGAGCTTATCTTTTCCCCCCATACAACCTCCTCGAGCCTGGAAAAGAGGCGGAAAAATTGGATAAGAATGAATTGTTTCAAAAAAAGCAGGCGATAGAGGAGAAACTACTGGAGTTCCGGGTGGAGGGTGAAGTGAGAGAATACCACCCCGGCCCCATCGTCACCACCTACGAATACTATCCTCACCCAGGTATCAAAGTCAGTCAGGTGGCCAGCCGCTCAGAAGAGCTCTCCATGGCTCTGGCGGCTGAATCTGTGAGGATCCAGAGAATTCCGGGTAAATCATCTCTGGGCATTGAAGTTCCCAACAACAGACGAGAGATCATAAAGATCAGAGATATTATCGAATCCGATCAATTCCGGAAATCACCGTCCAAACTCACTATCGCCCTGGGGAAAACCATCCATGGGGAAACTTATCTCACCGACTTGGCGGTTATGCCTCATCTGCTCATCGGGGGAGCGACGGGCGCAGGGAAAAGCGTCGCCCTCAACACGATCATCGGAAGCATCCTTTACAAGGCCACGCCTGAAGAAGTAAAGATCATCCTTGTGGATCCCAAAAGGCTAGAATTTGCCCACTATGATGGTTTGCCACATCTGTTGTGCCCTGTCGTCAAAGATCCTAAAAAGGCCGGTTCGATCTTGATCGATGCTGTCATTAAAATGGAGGAACGCTACCACACTCTCGGCTCCCAAAAAGTCAGGAATATCGAACAGTACAATCAGAAGATGAAACGGATCCTCAAGGAGCAAAAAGGAAAGTTAACACCTGAAGAAAGGGAAAGCCTCAAGCCCCTGCCCTATATCGTCATCATCATCGATGAATTGGCCGAATTGATGATGGTCGGCGCAGAGGATGTCGAGAAATGTATCGCTCGCCTGGCGCAGCTTGCGCGCGCTGTGGGGATCCATCTCGTGATGGCGACACAACGACCCTCTATAGATGTGATCACCGGAACCATCAAGAATAACTTCCCATGCAGGATCGCCTTCCGCGTTCCTGCAAAAGTGGATTCACGCATCATCATCGACGGGCCAGGGGCAGATAAACTCCTGGGACAGGGAGACATGCTCTTCATGCCTCCGAATTATCCCCGAGTTATCCGGCTCCATTGTTCCTTCATTTCCCTCCCAGAGGTTATAAGCCTCACAAAATTCGTCAAGGAACAAGGCGAGCCCACTTACGACGAACGCATTGTCAAGGTATTAAAAAGGCCTGCCGGCCAAGTGGAACAAGATTTCGGGGAGAAAGATTCACTCTATGACAAGGCCGTGGAGCTTGTGCTTCTTACGGGACAGGCGTCCGCCTCCTACCTCCAGAGAAAACTCAAGCTGGGTTATGCCAGGGCTGCACGGATCATCGATCAGATGGAGCAGGAGGGAATTGTCGGACCTTCCGAGGGGAGCAAGCCGAGAGAGATCCTTGTCGACCCGCAAAGTTATCTCAATAATATTTCGGACAAGGAATAACATCCCGCGCATCCCTCAGTGCCCCGATTGTGTGAAGGAGAGGCACAAAAAAAATCGTGAGCGCGTGACTGGTGATTTGAGTTTTTGGGGACTAAATGAACCTGATGGTGTCGCTTTCTCTTGAAAGCGGTGGGAACGTTTCGAAAACCTCGAACCCCTGTTTTTCCATTCTCTCTTCGATCAAAGAGTAGAATTCCTTCTCGTCTTCGACCCAAAAAATTTTTAATCCCTTCGTTTCCATTTGTTCCTTCAAGGCAAATCCTCCATGTTTAAAGCACATTTTTAGTCGATGGGAATTTTAAAAAATTGAAATCCCCCCTGGCAACAAGATGACATCTGAGCTTTTCCTCATATCAAAAGAACTGGGAATCATCTCAAGAGGGGGAAAAATCACCTCCTAATCCATCGCTAAAGGTGATTGCCTAGGAACTCCAACTCTGTCATGATTTTTTCCGCAAGACAATAATCTATTGGATATGAGGAGAACTTGTCAACAAACACATCTGCCGATATAATTGGTGCCGTGAAAGAACAAAGACCCCAATTCGACCTGGAAGAGATTATCGCCAAATACAGGCCTATCGTGAGTTTCCGGGTGAAGAAATCTCTCGGCTCCCACACTCCAGACTGGGAAGATGTTGTGAATGAGATCATGGTCAACGTGCTGGAAAAGCTGAACAAAGGGGAATTTAGGGGTGATTCCTCGATCGGCACATTTATCTTTACCATCACAAGCCGCAGAATCATCGATTTTATCAGGCAGAAGAGCAAAGTCCTGAAATACGCGCCAGAGCCCAATCCCTACCTTTCACCCTATGAAAACATCGAAAACAAGGAACGGGCAGAATTTACGGCCAAAGCCATAGAAAAGCTAAAACCCAAGTATAAAAAGATATTGTATCTCTATTATTATAAGGAGCTTTCAAGGGATGAGGTGGCCCAGAAATTAGGCATTTCTCCCCGTCGGGTCAGTGAACGGGTCAATTACGCTCAAAAACTCCTACGGAAGATGATGAAAAAATGAATCATTTTCCAACTTTTTTGACATTATTCGACTAAATTTATGAAGTTCAAAGGAGACAAGGGCTAATGAGAAAATGCAAACACGAAGACCTGATAGATGATTATTTACTGAATAAGCTTAGCGAAGAGAAAAAACAGGAATTTGAGGCACATTATTTCAACTGTCGCGTTTGCTTCGAAAAAATGGCAGAGCGGGACGAAATTTTAACTGCCATCAAATACAAAGGTCACGCGATATTCCAAGACCTGGAAACAGAAAGAGAGGTCGAACGCGTGCCCGTGCTCGAGCAGATCTGGGCGTTCTTCACCCCCAAACAGTGGGTTTTGGCTACCGCCACAGCCGCTGTTTTGCTTATCGTTGCTTTGGGAGTGATTCCGAATCTCACGACAACATCTCCTCAATTTTTTATCAATGACGATCTTGTGAGAGGCGGCTCCATCAGGCTCATATCTCCTGTGATCGCTGTAGACGCCATCCCCTCCCAGTTCAGATGGGAGAGTCTTGGAGAAGATGTTGAATACAAGATCGAGATCTACAATCATGAATTGTTGTGGGGCGCTACGACATCGAACAACTTCATCGCACTACCGCAAGAGGTCAGGGAGCGGATGGTTACCGGAGAAAAATACTCCTGGCAGGTCAAAGCCTTCTCAGCCGAAGGAAGTCTTATTGCCGTCTCGAGCAAAGTTCAATTCCCGGTAGCCAAATAAAATCCCCCTCTCGTCCCAATTCGATAGCAGTAAATCTATTCTTAGACTTTTTCTTCCTCAGCGTACATCCGGCCTCTGCTTTCATCCTCGAAGGCGAGACAGCACATCAACCTCCCACACAAGCCCGAGATTTTGGTCGGATTAATGGCTATCTGCTGTTTTTTCGCTTTTTGTATCGTAACTGGCTCGAAGCTTTTCATAAAAGTCTCACAACACAACGCTCTTCCACACACGCCTAAACCTCCGATCATCTTGGCTTCGTCTCTCACCCCGATCTGCCGCATCTCGATGCGCATCTTAAACTCTTTGGCCAGATCTTTCACCAACTGCCGGAAATCGATCCGGCCATCCGCTGTGTAGTAGAAGATCCCCTTCTTCTCTTCAAAAAAGTACCGGACAGCCACCAGCTTCATGGACAGCTTCCGATCTTTGATCTTTCTGAGACAAAACCGGAACGCTTTTCCCTCTTTTTTTTGCAGCCATTCAAACTTTCGTTCGTCATCTTCCGTCGCCTTCCGGACCACTTTAACGGCGTCCTTTGTGACCTTGGAAGCATGACAGATCTTGCTCTCGGTATCCACGACCTCTGCTAAGTCTCCCCCAAGATCGGACTCCACAATACACATGTCTCCTCTCTTGAGCTCCACTTCCGCCATTAAAGCACGAAATACTTTTCCAGATCGTTTTGAAAGAACACAAATTACATTAGACATGGGACCTTTCCATCATGTTCGCCAGTGTAGAACTGACAAGCAAATTCACATTCACGTTCTTCTCGAGCGCATAGAGCGCAGAATCTATCTTTACCAAAAATTCCAACGCTTGTCCAAGGCTAATAAGAGTCTCCACATCCCGGAGTCCGTTCTCATAATCTGGATTCAGCAAGAGATTTTTTTTCTCACTGGATTTGATCAAGAGCAAGTCCCGGCAGAATGATGACAGGATCTCTAACACCTGAACAAACTCAGCCTCTATGCTTTCCCTTCGCCTGAAGGCATAATCTTTGACAAAGGGAGAAACCCCATTACCCCTTAACACAACATTGAAAAGCTGCCAGGCCTTTTCCCGGAGGGGCTGGACTTCATCCCAATCCAGATTCATGGCTTGTTTTAGGTTTCCTCTCACAAGGAGAGAGATGATCCGAGCCTTCTCCTCATCTTGCCCTCTCTCCACCAACACTTTTTCGATGTCTTGTTTGGAAATTTGTGAAAAACTGAGGTCCTGGCAGCGGGACTTTATAGTGGGAAGAATAAGGTAGGGATTGTGCGTGATAAGAATAATGTGTGTGAAGGCTGGCGGTTCTTCCAGAATCTTAAGAACAGAATTCGCAGATTCTTCATTCATTTTTTCAGCCTGATCGATGACAAAAATCCTTTTGCGTCCGACCATTGGCCTGAGATACGCCGTTTGTTTCATCGCTCGCATCTGTTCTATTTTCAGGATATTCTTTTCGGGAGAGATGACCATAACATCCGGAAAATTTCCGTTTTCGATCGCCCTGCAGGACGCACAAACCTCGCAAGCATCATCTTTGTTTTTTAGACAGTTCATGGCTTTCGCCAGGACTATAGCGATATCTCTTTTACCCACACCCTCCGGGCCATAGAAAAGCAGAGAATTTGGGATTCTATTCCTCTGAAGAGATTTCTTCAGGATCTTTTTCGTCTGGCTGTTTCCTAAGACATCATCGAAGGCCATTCGACCTCCCGGCAAGACAAGCACTACTCCACGCACATTTACACATGATGTTCTAATTTCTTTCTGCTAAGCACTTTTTTCAAAAATTTACCTGTGTGAGAACGCCTTTCACCTGCGACCTGCTCCGGTGTTCCCTGAACCACTATCTTTCCCCCCTTTTCTCCTCCACCGGGTCCCAGGTCAATAATATAGTCGGAATACTTGACAACTTCAAGGTTATGTTCGATAACAACCACTGAATTCCCCAAGTTCACCAATTCATTGAGAACATCCAAGAGCTTGCGGACATCGTCAAAATGAAGTCCGGTGGTGGGTTCATCCAGTAAATACAATGATTTCCCGGTGTCCTTGCGGCCAAGCTCTTTGGTCAGTTTGATCCTTTGGGCTTCTCCTCCTGACAATGTGGGTGCAGGCTGACCCAGCCGGATATAGCCCAACCCCACTCTTTTCAACAATCCGAGTTTTCTCTTCAGCCCTGGGTGCGCTTTGAGGTATTCAAAGGCCAAGTCCACAGTCATGTCCAAATAATCGGCGATGTTCTTGCTTCTGTAGCGAACAGCAAGTGTCTCTTTGTTATAACGCGTTCCCCTGCAGCGATCGCAGGTGACAAACACATCGGGCAGGAAATGCATCTCGATCTTCTTGGCCCCCGCACCATGACACTCCTCACAGCGCCCCCCTGGAACGTTAAAGCTGAAACGACTGGCAGAATATCCTCTCACCCGAGACTCTTGAGTCATCGCAAAAAGCTGCCGTAAGGGAGTGAACAATCCTGTGTATGTGGCTGGGTTCGAACGTGGTGTTCTCCCGATCGGTTTCTGGTCCACTGAGATGACCTTATTGATCTGATCGATGCCCTCTATGGAATTGAAAGTCCCTTCTTTCTTTTTGGCATTGTAGAAGACATTGCACAGATGTTTATAGAGGATATCATAAAGCAATGTGCTCTTCCCCGAACCAGAAACACCAGTAAAAATTGTCATGACCCCTAAGGGAATACGCACATTGATATCCTTCAAATTGTGTTCCGTTGCGCCAACGATCGTAAGCCAGCCCTTAGGCACCCGCCTGTGCTCAGGGATCAATATCTGTTTCTCTCCCTTGAGGTATTGAGCGGTCAATGATCGCCCGGATGAAAGAATTTGAGATAGCGCCCCTTCAGCCACTTTTTCTCCTCCCCGTTCGCCCGCACCGGGCCCGAGATCGAGGATGTAATCAGCAGCACGAATGGTTTGCTCATCATGTTCAACGACAATCACTGAGTTACCGTTTTCTTTGATGTCTCTCAAAAGAGAGATCAGCCGGCTGTTATCCCGTTGATGAAGCCCGATCGTCGGCTCATCCAAAACATAGAGAACACCCCTCAATGGACTGCCGATCTGTGCCGCAAGACGCACACGGCGTGCCTCTCCTCCCGAGAGGGAGGCTGTAGTTCTGGTAAGTTGAAGGTAGGGCATCCCCAACTCCTCCATCACATGCAGCCTTGACACTATTTCCTTTGTGATCCCGGCCGCAATTTTTTCCTGAGCCGCTGAAAAAGAGAGCGAGTTGAGCACACTATTCAAACGGCTCACCGGCAAGGAACTCAGTTCAAAAATATTTTGAGTGCCAAGCTTGACAGAGAGTGTTTCTTCTCTCAGGCGACTGCCCTCACACCTAGAACAGATCTCCTCAGATAGCTCGATACCTCCCCATTCATCCGTTTGGTGTAAATAACCGAGCCCATGACATCTTGGACAGGCTCCATAGGGACTGTTGAATGAAAACGATCGGGGTTCTAACTCTGGCAGGCTGATCTCGCAGAAGGGGCAGAGAAGGCTAAGAGAATAGTACATGTCTTTCCCTCCCTCTCCAAGGGTTAGAAGATTTCCTTTGCCCATATCAAGGGCAATGTCTACGGACTCCTCAAGTCTTTCAAGGGAATCCGCGCCCAATTGGATCTCGTCGATCAAAACCTCAATATCATGCTTTTTTGTTCTCGCGATCACGATATCATCATCGAGTTCTCTGAGTTGACCATCCACGCGAACACGAAGAAATCCCTTTTTCCTGAGTCTCTCGAAAAGGCGAAAATATTCTCCCTTCCGCCCTTTGACAACCGATGCAAATATTTTGACTTTTTCTCCTGCGTTCACACTCCCTATCCTGCTAAGAATCTGTTCTCGTGTCTGTGGCTGCACCTTCCGGCCGCAGCGGTAGCAGTGGGGGACTCCCACCTTGGCAAAAAGAAGTCTTAAATAGTCATAAGCTTCTGTCACTGTGCCTACAGTGGACCTCGGATTGGAAGAGATGGTCCTTTGGTCGATAGAAATGGAAGGCGAGAGTCCCTGGATGGACTCCACCTCGGGCTTCTCCATCTGTTCGATGTACTGGCGGGCATAGGCCGAAAGACACTCAATATATCGCCTCTGTCCCTCAGCAAAAAGCGTGTCGAACGCCAAAGAGGATTTCCCCGAACCGCTGGGTCCGGTTATAACGATCAATGAGTCGCGCGGCAGGTTGACATCGATCTTTTTGAGGTTGTGCTGCGCGGCTTTCTTAACTTGTATCTCTTTCAACATGACTAATCATTCTAGCACACTCTCACACGAGACAACTAAAATTCCTTTGACCCCATAAGTATCCTTATTTCCGTGATGACATGAAAGCATATTACGCTATTGAATGTCCCAATTGGGTGATGGAGAAAACCGTGAGAAGGGCTCTAGGCGGGCATGGTAATATTCTTTGTAGGGTCCGTTCCCCGAACGGACTGTTTGGGAAACGGTCCCTACATTGGAATAAAGCCGCATTGCTATCCTGTTGTTTG
>CAZXJE010000104.1:0-11566 GCA_964640835.1 uncultured Eubacteriales bacterium | reverse complement strand
CCTCTACCAAGCGCATTGATCTCCTGGAGCATGGTTTCCCTGTCGTGGAGTCTGCGGCTCCCAAGAATGGCCAAAGACCCTCCTTTTCCACCAGCTCCGTTGACCTTCCATCCTGCAGAATTGTATTTTTTTGCAATGTCAATCACTGAATCAGTTTCCTCAGAAACGAGTCCTTGATGCAGAGCGCGCTGACAATCGTTATTCTGCACCATTATCCTTCCGTAGCTGGTCAAATCACCTTTTTTTAAACAGTCCCTCGCCTTCTCTGCCAGATCTCTCATTTTAATGATCTCTTTAAATTGAGTGCCCCCTTTTTCGAGGGTGGAGATTACATCTTCGTGGATATCGGATGAACGATGAGCTTTCCCCAGGAATATCAAGCTCAACCTTTGGTTGAGTTCATCTCTCAAACTCATGGGTAGAAACAATCGCGTGACATCAGCTTCAGGATAACTCAGCATGTGAATAAAACAAACACCCCCATAAGCGGCACAGATCTGATCCTGGATCCCGCTCTGCAATCCAAGTTTTTCTGATTCCACACGGTGGGCTAAAGATACGATCTCATCGGTAGAACGGGTTTGTGGCGAGAGAGCTGCGACCGCACCGATCAGCGCTACACACACAGCGGCAGACGTACCGATAGAACTTCCGGCTGGTACAGAAGCCGAAACAATCACTTCTAGCTCGTATCTTTTTGGGATGAGAAGGGAATTGATAGCCCCTTGAAGATAGGGATGAATGTTGTAATCTGGCTCCTCCGGATTCATCCAGAAGGAATCCCCATAATTTAAAGCTTTCACCAAAATCCTTTTTTTTCTGTTTCTCTTGTTCGGGTAAGCTTTGATCACCACCTCAACCGGAGGGGAAATGGCCAGGTTCGACACTTTCCCTTCACCAGAAAACCAGGTGTCCGTCCAGCCACCGATATCATTGATGCGCAGGGGGGCTGTGGCACGGATGACTCGAGAAGGTGTTCGTGTCATTTTCTATGGAGATTTTGTGGATACTTCCATTGAGCCGAGTTTGACAGTACGGCGGAATTGACCGGGACGTAATGATCGCGGGGGCATGGGGCGAAGCCGCGCCAATTCTTGTTTGAGCGTGATGGTCACATCCTTAGCATCCGGTTCCAGAGTGAGGACAAGCCACGCGGAAGCAGTTCCTGTCCAGATTGTTTTGCCTTCGGGCGGAAATATCTGCACACGCATCAGATGGCTGCCGATAGGGACATCACGCTTGTACCATTTCCAGCGCCCTTCCTGGATTTCTGTTTGCATCCCGACTGGCTCTCCATTCAAGCTCATAACCACTGCTGGTTCCTCTCCATCCACAAAAACACCTGATGGCTCAAGGAGGAAGCAAAACGTGGCCGTTTTTGCGGGCTCGTGAAGTCTGAAGCGGATATCGCTCCAGAATTGCCCCTCTCCGATATATTTCTGGATGGATATGCGATTCACCGGTTTTTGCAGCTCAACAATAGGAATCACCTCATCCGGAGGGTCAACTCGCATTCCATCATAAACAAGAGAACTCACCATTTCCGGATTTAACAGGCGAGCCTCTCCTCCACTGTCCAATACTCTTATCGTGGTGCCTTCTTTGGTTGCACGAGCCAGATCATATTTAATTCCAGCTAGAAGAGGCTCTTGGGCTTCTTCTAGCGGATAGATCTCGTAAACGGCTGTTTCATACCCTTCAAGAGGAATCTCCAGATCGACTCCGGCGGCGATAAGATTGGGCGAAAGATACCGTACAGGATATACTTTATCGACCACAAGATCCGTGGCAGAAGGATCCAAACCCAGTGAAGGCAAGAGTTCTAGCTTGAGAGTTTTTGGTTCCATAAAGGGATTGCGGGCTGCGATGATGCCTCTTTTTCCCTCAAAATGAACATATCCATAGGGATTTCTTCCCTCAGGATTTCCTCCCACCATCTCGGTGGAATCCAGGATGGGAAAGCGATCTTTGGCCCAATGGATCGACATGGCCAGTGCATCCCATTCCTCATCTGTTAGCAGATCGGGCGAGATGTAAAGCTCACCCATGGATATCCCACGTGCAAAATACAGCAATGCATTATCAGTGAATTTATCGAGCGGCTCGGCTTCCCCTCCCAACTTCTGGAGATGCCCTTTGATGATGCCGTGGGTCATGAGGTTGGCGATGGGGAACCAAAATCTCTTATCCACTAGATCATCGTAGAGGATGGTATCCCGATAGGTCATGGCACGATCCCGCTGGCTGATCGAAGGGACATTGGCATAGCCATAATCCGAGCCCTGCATCCATATGGTGTTGGCGTATTTCAACCACCAGGGACTCAGCCACGTCCCGGATGTGATGTTTAGGAAAACATCAGGACTTTCCATACGAGCTGTCCTGCAGAGGTCGATCACGGCCTCCATCACAGCCCGTCGGGAATAGATATCAGGGAGATGGCCGTGGTCGGGTTCGCTGCAGGAAAACTGGATCCCGTCCCACTTGAAATATCGAGTGCCATCTTTCCGAACAAAATCGGTCACACGCTCTTTGAGGAGAGCATGATATTTTTCCCCGGCTACACAAAACTGATCTCCGACAACTTCATATCCATTGGCCTTCATCCATCCGATTCGCCAATCCCTGTGGGAATAGCCGCCTATGGGACCGATCCATATCCCCAGCTGACTCCCTATACGCTGTAAAGCCGCAGACACTGGAGCCAGCCCATTTGGGAATTGTTCGGCATTCAACATCCAGTCGCTTTGATAAAAATCCCAGCCATCATCCAGGACAAAGGCATCCAGTTCGAGACCGCGTTCATTCACCATCCGTCGCCGGAAGGACTCTATCGTCCGAAGAATGTTCTTTTCGGTAAGAGCTCGCAATGGATCTTTAACCATAACCGGAGCTCTCAGGTCATACCAGCTGTTATAAAGTAGATAGGGTTTAAGGGGTGCGATACGGATACTGTCCAAATATTTCCAGAACCACTGTTTGACCTGTGCATTGGGCGAGAGTCCTTGGACGACCCACTCGCTTTCAACCCAAGACGTGCCGATGCGCTCTCCGATGACCTGACCGCATTTCAGCTCCAAATTCCCCGCAGAAGTGTGCCGGAGAGAGTTCTCCGAGGTTGGGTACTCTAAGCCAAAAAAAGCACCGCCATCTCCCTGTAGAAGGGCTATGGGCTGGCCAAATCCTCCTGACTTAAAGAGCGAAGTCATGCCCGGTATATATCCTCTCCGGGGCCAGATCCAGCGGAGGAAGTGAGAACCGAATTCCACATCACGAACGGCCAGTTGTCTGCGCACATAAAAAGTACCGGGCTCCAAACGATACGTGACTCTGACTTCCAACGGAATCCTTTCTCGCTTAAAATGCAGCACAAGCTCTACAGCGCCACCACGAGATTTTTTGAAGACATGCTTCACCATCCGGAAGTCTTTTTTTGTCAGAAGGACAGGATTCTCGGCGTTGTTCACCTTCCCGGGAGCTCTCCACTTTGCCCACATCAGATCCAGAGCAAAATCCGCATCTGTTATCACTCCGAGGAGCTGAGTCCCATGCCTCGAGATCCAATCCGGGATCGCTGAGAGTTCATCTTCCTTGAGAACCCCGTTTTTGACAGACACCGAACAGTGGATCTGGTCATTGCTGATCCAGAAAACCTGGATCTCATCGACTTTCTTCTGACCTGAACGAACAGAGTCGGCCTGCAGCCAGAGAGATTGAAACAAAAACACAGCAACAATCGATAATATGAAAGAGTGGATTGATCTCATCCTATCCTCTTTAAACAAATTCGCCTTTGGCGATCTTAAACACTTTACCGCCGACAAGCACGTCTATCGTATCTGCATTCTTTTCAGCTTTGAGATAAAGAAGCGATGGCCTTCCGATCTCGTATCCCTGTTCCACTCGAACATTTATGCGGGTTCTCCCAAAGTAACGGTGTTTCACTAAGTACCCAGCGAGACACCCATTGGCGCTGCCTGTCGCCGGATCTTCGGAAATACCATAATAGTCCACAAATACTCGACAGTTGAGATCATTCCTTGGATTGTACGTCTCCGGGCAAAAAATGAGCGGAGCCTTAGCCTCGGTGCCGGCGATCAATCCAAAAAATACATCTCTGTTAGTCCTTGCCTTTTTGACTGATTCTAGTGTCTTAAGGGGGACGATCATAAAAGGAAGTCCTGTGGAGACTTCCTGAACAGGATACCTGTCATCGATATCTGTCTCTTCAATATTTAAAGACCTGGCTATTACAGCTTTATCTATCTCTTGCCCGAATTCAGGATGTTTCTGCTCCATCCAGAGATCGTCCACTTCTCCCTTGCTGAAGCTCAGGGCGACAGGGATCTGTCCAACACGAAGATTGAGGATCACTTTTTCGATAGGCTTTCGTATGATTTCCTGTTGGATGACAAAAGCTGTGCCAAGAGTCGGATGACCGGCAAAGGGGATCTCCTCAGCAGGCGTAAAAATGCGCACATCATAGCCACCCTTCCGTTTCTTGTCGGAAAGTATAAATGTGGTTTCGGAATAATTCATTTCTTTGGCAAAGAGTTGCATTTCTTCATCCGAAAGGTCACCCGCATCCGTAAATACTGCCAATTGATTCCCTGCATATTTCTTCTCGGCAAACACATCCACGAGGGAAAAAGTATGTGTTCTCATGATTCCTCTCCCTTTTTCTCCAGAAAAGAAATGACAAACTCTGTTCCTCCATCTCTTTTCAACTCGATGGTTCCCTCAAGTTGGTCGACCAGCATTGTCACCAACTGCATCCCGAGAGATTTGGTCTTCCGGAAGTCAAGATTTTTGGGAAAACCTGTTCCAGTGTCTTTCACGATCAGTGTGTACTGGCCATCACTCCCCGGGAATAGGGAAACACAAACCTCTCCACGTCGCTCCCCCGGGAAGGCATGCTTAAGAGTGTTAGAGACCAGTTCATTGACGATCAACCCACAGGGAATCCCTACCTGAACATCCAAATACACATCTTTGACATCGGTCTTGAGTTGGATAACATCAAAATCCACATTATAAGAATAGAATAGATGATTCGTCAGTGTTTTAATGTATTCTGCGAAGTTTATGTTGCCTAGATCACTGGCCTTGTACAGATTCTCGTGGATCAGAGCCATGGAACTGACGCGATCTCTGGTTTCGTTGAAGATCTCACGAGCACCATCATCATCCAGTTGCTGAGACTGGAGCTCGATCAATCCGGAGATCACCTGCATGTTGTTTTTCACGCGATGGTGCAATTCTTTGAGTAGGATCTCCTTTTCTTTGAGAGCTGCTTTGACCTTCTCTGTGGATTTTTTCCGGTCCGTGATGTCCATCACCATTCCTAAGATCTCTTCTCCTGAGAGAGTGGCGCTGAGGAGGACATTTATTGTATCTCCTGAATTGGTCAGCATTTCGATCTCGTAATAATTTAAGCTTCCCTTGTCTCTAAGTTCCTTAATGAATGCTTCACGCACTTTTGCATCCTTGTACCTGACCAATGCGCCTTTCTCTATCATTGCCTCGGGCGAAGAGAATCCTACCAACGTTGAAAAAGCCTCATTGACAAAAAGGATATCGCCTGAGAGATTGGTCCTGTAAACACCAACAAGGGCATTGTCAACAAGATCACGGTATTTCTGTTCTGAATCTTTAAGGGCTAATTCGATCCGTTTACGTTCGGTGATATTGCGCAGGATGCCTTCTATACCGGAAGGGATTTGGTTTTTATCCAAGATGATCCGGGCGCTTACCGATGTCTCGATAGAGGTTCCATCCTTGCCTTTGAGTTTCAACTCGTAATCATTGATCCATCCTGTTTCTTTGATCTTATGGATAAAAACATCACGGGCCGAGGGTTCGACAAAAAAAGCGGTCACGGGATGGCCGATAACCTCATTCGGGTCATATCCTGCTTGTAAATGAATAGAGGGGCTGATATCGATGATCTTTCCATCCCTATCCGTCTGGTAGAACACATCGTAGAAGGATTCAAAGATCGCCCGGAACTTCTCTTCGGATCGGCGGAGTTCCTCTTCCTTTTTCTGGGAAGCGACCAGGGCATTTTCTAGCTCGACGACTCTTTTGCGGAGAGCGATCAAATCGTCCTGAAGATTACTATCAACTCCGTTTTTTTTGGTCATCACCAGCTCTTTTTAATGCTAGCGAGCGTGCAAAAACTCTACCCTAGAGGCTCAAAACTTAATAAGCGCATAGCTATCTTTCGGTCTTTTTATATCAACATCAAAAAAAAAGTGCAATCCCCCTTAGGGATGAAATTCGTGGTGAGTGGGGGTGGTCTTAAATTCGTTTGTTTTTGCGTGCGATGGCAAGGAGATGTTGGGTGGCGCCCATAAGGGATGGTTCATCCTCGATCCAACGTAGAGCTTCGAGGAGCTGGGCACGCTTTTCGGGATCTTCCCAGCGTTCCTCGAAATTTTGTAACAGTCCCCCTAGACTCTCGACTGGGAGGATCTTTTCACAGAGGAAACCTGTCTTTTCGATCTCACTCCTCAATTCCTCGGGATGATGGAAGTACGCTGTCGTGAAATAGTGAGGATGATGTATTGGATTTCTATGCTGTCCATCCAAAAGATCCTGTTTGACGATCTTAACGAAGTGAGGATCATCCAGAAAGCAAGATATTAATCCATCGAGGACCGATGCAAATCGCGATATGGCTGCAACAAAAAGGATCCCTCCTTCCTTTAAAACGCGGAAGGCTTCATCCAGTGCAAGCAGCCGATCATTTTTCTCGTTCAAGTGATACATCGGTCCCAAAAAAAGGATGAAGTTTGCACTCCCGTCGGGAAAATCCAAGCGGCGGGCATCTCCGACGCGACAGCTTTTTATGGGATGTGTAGGCTGTTGCTGGGAGGAGTGCTCTGCTTTTGCCACATGGGAGGGAACCGGATCGATGAGGTGAACCTCATACCCCAAATTGGCGAGCCAACAGGAGTAGATCCCTGCAGCACCGCCCACATCATAGATGACTTGAGGAGGAGGAGTCAGATAACGTTGGATCATTTCCTGTGTGCGAGCCAATTCGAGTTGGCTTATCCCCAGGAGTAGACGATGCTCCTCGTCAAAATCTTCATAGTAATCCTTAAGCTTGTCTGCAGGTACTTTTTTAAATAATGAGGCCTTTTTCATATTTTCTCAATATTGACTGCGTATTTTCCTCCTGATTATTCAGGAGTCTGGATACCGCTATCGAATACAACTTTCCAGCCGCCATCCGGCTGATTTTTCCAGATCGTCACATAGTGCCCATAAGATGCAGTCTTCTTACCAGAGGTGCTCGTAACTGTGCTCTGATATTTTCCGAGAGTATAACCAAGGTCCGCAGATGCAGACATCTCCACAAAATAGGGCTCCCATGTGATCGTTCCTCTAGCATTCTCCATCATGAATTTCACGATATCAGCTTTCCCCACAATCGGTGAGAAATTGTTCTGAAAAACTTGGGCCTCCTCAGACAAAAAAAGAGCAAACGCTCCCGCAAATCCTTTTTCTTTGGCGGTTTGTGAGAATAGCCGGTCCGTTTCCAACAATTTCTTCTTCTCTTTCTTCAGATCGGGTGCTTTTTGTGCGAGCTCAGTTCCTTTCTCCACATTGGATCCCTTTTGTTCGATACCTGCGTCTTGACCACACGCAACCAAAAATGCAACAAATACAATCAGCGCTAAAAACTTCATCATTTAAACCTCCTTTTTTCAACTGCAATCGACATATCACACGTGGGAACAATCCCGCTACAGTAGGGTTCGATCCCCAAGCGGACCGTTTGGGAAACGGTCCCTACATCTTCCAAAAAGGCAACTAAATTTTTTATTCCAAATGACCGGCAAGTGATCTCCAGGATGGCCCGGTTTCGTTGATCACCAGAACACCCGCGTTCTCGCCACCCTCGATTCCGGGTCCATCTGTGCGCAGCCATCCTCCTGTGTTTAAGAGGGGATAAACTTTGCCATCCACGATTGCCCGGGATTTTTCCATATCCTCATCTTTGATAGGGATGTGCGTGTGGCCGAAGACAAAAGTGAAAGGCATGGGAATCTCCAAATCTGTCGGGAGGTCGAAATCTTTTGCTCTCCCCTTTTGATAGCGGGAGACGATATATCGCCCGATGTAATCTTCAACGCTCTTGATCAATTTCTCATCCACTGCCGCTTTATACAAACCACTGTACTCGTTCCACGAGATCTTCCTAATCTTCCCCTTGAAAAAATATTTCAACACCCAAGCGCTCAGCCAACTGAGATAACCTTTTTCCCTAAGTTGCCGAAAGATCTCATCGATCATGTTCTCCATTTCAGGATTGTCTTTGGTACCCCATCTCTGAAAACTCTGTATGAACTTCCTGACAAAGGTCGAAAGCCTTCCGGCATGCCCGATGTGATAGTCGAAAGATTCCAGCCAAAAATTATTGAATGCTTCCAACTCTTCCAAATGGGCGGGTTGAATGATATAGTTCACTGGTTTGAACATGTCTTCCAGAAAGTGCCCGTGGGTGAACAGATAATACTCTTCACTCCCTTCGTTCGATGGAATACTGACAAAATGATGAGGATATTTTACCACGATCTCGGGCATTGGTTTGTGATGTGGCCACACTTCAGCCAGCACTATAGGAGACGCAGGATTCGACCGTGATATCGAAAAACGTTTATCCACAAAACATCCGGGATAATTGTGATGGCCTGGGGGGTGAGAGCTTCTCCGGAGGCTTTCATTGATGAAGACTTCTTCGACAAGCTCTCTCCAGAAGTGATGGTCATGATTTCCAGGGATAAAAATGATACGTTTGTAAGGACCCGTCTCAGAGAGAACAGAGAAGAATTTCCTGGCATCTTGGTAGACTTCATCCAGAGATCCTATGGCCAGTTCCAAAAAATCGCCGAGGAGGATGACCTCGTCCTGAGGTCCCAGCTCCGTAAGTAATGTTTTGAGCGCCTGACTGTTCCTCTTGAACTTCTCATCTTTGGAGTAGAGATAGCTCATTTCCATTCCCAGATGCAGGTCGGACAAAACAATGGCACTGTGTATTCGGTTCATCTCTTTCGCTATCCTGATTTTATGACATACGTCTCTCCCCAAATTCTAAGACATATATATGCCAAGTGACCAGAGACGTCAAGACAAAGGCAAAAACGCTCTTTACGGATCCAAGAGAACTCATTATAATCCTGATTGAGTATTTCCCATAATTGCTTGTAGAGGAGTCACAGAGATGATCAGCAAGGAAAAGGTAATTGCGATCGTTTTCATTTTGGCCTGCCTGAGTTGTTCTCCAGCCACACAGGAGGACCACATCCGGTGGGTGACGTTTGAAGACATCACGATCAGCTTACAGAACCAACCAGCGATGAATGTGGGTTTTGATGTAGACGACACCGTCCTCTTTTCAAGCCCAGCCTATTATTACGGACAACAGAAATATTCGCCGGGAAGTAAAGACTACCTGTCCGATCCTGAGTTTCACAAAGAGTTGAACAACGGTCTCGACAGCTTCAGCATTCCCAAGGAGATCGCACGGAAGCTCATCGCTTTCCACAAGGATCGCGGCGATAATATTTTTTTTATCACAGGAAGAGATCCCACAGAGACTGAAACGCTGACCGGACTTCTGGCAAAGACCTTCGACCTGGAAAATCCCAATCCAGTGATATTTTGTGGAGCAAACCCAGGGGAAAATCCAAAAACTGCTCCTTTGCAAGAAAATAATATCCAGATCTATTACGGTGATTCCGACAGTGATATTCTCGCCGCTCAAGCCATCCGCATTCGGGCCATTAGGATCCTCCGTGCGGCTAACACCACATACAAGCCCTTACCAGAGATCGGGAATCTCGGTGAAGAAGTTCTGGTGGATTCTCACTACTGAATGATCTGAATCCGGTCTTCAATCTCACAAACAAGAACTTCATTCTGCTCGAGCCACTCCACGAGCACCAGATTCAGGGGAAATCCAGTGTCCCTCGATTCAGTGACAGGGAAGTTAAAATATTTATCCTTGGCCTGTCCGACAACATAGTCATTGCTCGCCACTGAATAGACCTTGTCGGGGAGGAGGATCTGGCCTTTATCAACGACAACCTCACCATCGACCTCCACAAAATCGACTCTTTCTCCCTCTGGCTTAGCACCTTTCTTATAGTACCGATATGTAATTCCTGAGACCTGGAGCCTGTCCCATCCCCTCTCTATGTCACACTCAAGGACCTCTTTGATTTGCTGACCTGTCAATTCAAAAACGAAAAGAACATTGTTGAAAGGAGACAATTCGTATATGTCCGCTATCGTTATCGGACCTGATGTAATATCTGCCCGGATCCCGCCGCTGTTCTGGAAAGCGATCTGGACTCCGGTTTTCCAGCGCATGGCATCTGTGATCCAATTCCCGAGGACACTTTCTACAGGATATGGTTCACGTGTCTTATCAAACTCGCAGACACCGATCTCACGGTTGTATTCCTCTTTGATCGAACTCTGGATCTCTTCGATCAATGCGCTGATCTCCGGTGAAGGATTCATATCGATGTCCGCCCAGAGCCACACAAGCTCCTCTTTATAATCGATGATCCTGTCATCTTGGACAGTGATGACCAGCGATCCCAACGTTCTCAGGTTTCCTTGAGATGATTTGACTAAAACTCCATTGATCTCTTCAAATCCAAACCGATCATCAGCGAGCAAGACCACATCCACTCCTGGTACTTCCTCTGCGATCTGTTTCCCTGTATCAGATTTGGCCTGAGCGAGAACGATGATGAGGTCCGTTTTTTTATCCAAATCAGGAATATAGGAATTGAGCGTGGATACAATGGGCAAAACTTCAAGGCCAACGGTCCTTCTTTTATCCACTTCTATCAGGAAGTTTTCTTCCATAACACCTATAACGCCTATTTTTAGGTCTGCTCTTTCTAAGATCACATACGGTTTTTCGGTAAAAAGCCCGCCGTTATCTTTGTATACGATGTTCGTTAGAACAGTGGGAAAATTGGCCAGTTTTTCCAGGCCCTTTGCATTCTCCTGGCCCTTATCAAAAGCATGGTTTCCATAACACCAAACATCATAACCCAGCAGGTTCATGAACTCCATCATGGCACCGCCGACAACTCCCTTGTACTCCAGTTGTGTCGCAAGAGTCCCGCTCATGACGTCACCCGTATCCATCAACATAACTTCTTCAGGTGCCTTCCTGACCTCACTTAGATAGTGACTGGCAGTCTCCATACCCCCGACAAGTCTTTGTGTCTCGCCGACCATGATTTTGTAAGGCAGGAATGTCCCATGTGTATCATTGGAGTGAAGCACATGAATCGTCACCGGTTCTGAAGATTTTTTTTGGCATGCGAAGGATAGAACAACAAGCGAGATAACAAGCGAGATAATAAAAAACAGGTGGTGTTTTTTTAAAGCTCTCATGACCTCACAACTATCCTCAGATTTAATTCCAAAATGAAGCCCTTTTTGAAGGGCATATGTTTTTACTAAGAGAAGCTTATACCAAAGGAATTCAAACTTGTCAAAAGCACTGAAAAAGGGGACAGGCTACTTTTTT
>CAZXJE010000103.1:8517-11589 GCA_964640835.1 uncultured Eubacteriales bacterium | reverse complement strand
AAGATCATCGATGCCTACCTGTCGCTTTACAGGCAGCCGTGAAACTCTTTTCGCAGGATTATTTGATGATCTGGTAGATCTCTCTCCATGATTTGATCTTGAGAAGACCGCCGGTCACCTGCTCCAGTTTCTGGATGGTGGAATCATATTCTTGAATATAAACATCTCTCTTCTTGATACCGCTTTCCGTAGCAGACTGTTCACCCAATGTCACAGCGGACCTGGTTTTGATGGATAGGGTCAGACTCTCCACATTGCCTCCAGCTGTTCTGAAAGCACTACCGCCAACTACAGTCCCTGCTTTGGAAACGATGAATCTTCCGTACAATTTCCCGATTCCGGCAATATTCTCACAGGGATCGACGCTCTCGATACTCCCAGTCAGTGTGTTGAAGTAAACGATAAAATCTCCGATTTTCGGATCCGCCCAGACTTTCTCGCCAAATCCCAAAACGCCAACCTGTTTTTCAGCGGGTAGATTCAGAATATCGGGATCTCCCAGATACCATTCCACTCTCTCGGCTTGATCACCAGCCTCATTATCGAGCAAGGCCACAAAGGAATAATAGGCATCATTCGGAGCGTTGTCATCGCCACCGGTTCCGAAGAAAATGCGGGGAAGCGAGCCCTGGACCATCGGATTGACCCAAACCTCTGGCTTGCTGATGATCGGATAATTATTCGAATCGACGTATAGCACTTCAGCGCTCCAAGAGTCGATATCGACGAACGGGATAGTCACATCCACTTTCCAGACTCGTCCATCCAGATCGGGCACATAAACGCTGTTTGCCATTCCGTTCAGGTCAGAATCGACCATGGAGGGGGAGCCAGGGATCGTGTTTTGAACATTCCATGAAAAACCCCGATCCGCTATGGTGTCAACCTCTCCTGCATCGAACAACCAAAAAATCTCACCCGTCTCAAATTCAACACCATAAAAGTTATTCCCGACCACATCTTCCGCATAGTTATCATACCCTGATCCCATAAACGCTGCCCAGGTCTCTCCATCCTTATCGATTTTCCCGATCGCGGGAATAGACCAGGATTCGCCCATTTTATCATGTGAGATCTCCCAGAGAGGCTGCGGATCGCTGGGATCGGTAACATCCAGGGCAAAATAGTAATTGCCAGTGATTCCTCCACCAATGATACTGCCTTTCCCCGGTCCTTGCCCACAGATCAGGACTGTCTTCCAGTCCCCTCCCATCTCGACATCAGCAACAGCAGGACTCCCATCCACATAGACGTCTCTTAGAAAATATCTGTCTGCACTGGCTTCATCGACTGCCCACATGTTTTTCAACTTCGGCAGAAGGTTGTAGGGAATGAAACCCCAGAGCTCTTCTCCAGTCAAGAGGCTGATGCAGTGCAACATACCGTCATTCGCCCCGACATAGAGAACTTTGGGCCTGTCTTCCCAAGTCGTCACGAAGTCCTCATAATCTGCACCCTTCAACGCAGAGTCGCCATCCGGGGGACCCACAACAACCGGGTTGGAGTGGTTGATGTCTCCCAGCTTCCAGTACCGCCCCTCTCCTCGCACAAAATTGATCAACCCCACATTGTCGCTGTTAACATCGTCAAGCAGCGAACCCAGCAGAGGTTCGTTGGCAGCGATGAACTCAACTCTCATTTGGTTGTTCCCGTCACCAGTAGGAAGGGCTGTGTAGATATTCCTCGAATCCGCGCTGCGCAGATCCAATTCCACTCCCGCATCCCACAAAATCTCCACGCCCTCAGCTACAATCTCTCTCCCGGAAGACTCCGAAAGGTCCGGTCGAGTGACTGTCCTCATTTCTGTGTAGCTTGAATCCAAGGGTGCCATCGCAGATACGTTATATGCCCTCAAATGTCCCTGCCAACCGGGATAATAAAAAGTCCCACCGATGATCAGCTTAATATCCCCACCGGCCTCTGAATTCACTGTCGCCGCAACAGACGTGCGTGAATACTCTCTTCTTTCCACATAGGTGTATTCAAAATCGATCTGGTCGATCCTAGGGGTCTCATAAGACGAATTGGGATAATTAGGTATGTTATCATCCTCTGCGGTCAATATCGCCTTCCATCTGAGTTTCGATCCGTAATGATTGAAGGTGTGAATATGGTGATCGGTGTAACCGTGAATATCAGTCCCTTCAAATCTGTCATAAAATTCCCAGTTTGTCCCATCATTGTTGGAGACAAAAATCTCGACAGCAAGACCCACACTCGACCCGCCTATAACCTGTTGGTCGATATTTGTGAGCTGAACCTTTGTGATGGCGTGCTGCTGAGGATTGAGAATGGGAGAGACATTGAGCGACAGAGCCGTGCCTTCAAGGTTATATACATCTGCCAGATTGTTGATGAACAAGTAATATGTTTCCGAATGGTTTCCATCAGCGATCAGGAAGTCATCATCCCCATCCTGGTCATAATCCCAATAAATAGCGAGATCAAAATCGTAAACAACGGGACGGTTGTCATATTTCCATGTTCTGACAAAATCCCCTCCGGAGTTCCGGAAATAGAAACACTGCCCACCGATGTCCACGCCTGGATTGTAATTCCAGTTATCTGTCCCGACAACAAGGTCAAAATCCCCGTCTTTGTCAAAATCGGCCGTTATGGTACACGTGGCTGCGCCATCAAAAGCGGGATCTTGGTAGGTTATGTAGAGGGAAAAATTGCCGCTTCCATCATTTTTGTAGTACTTCAAGTCCGGATAGCTCACGCTGCCGACGATGATGTCCATGTCTCCATCGCCATCAAAATCCTCAACGGCGATTGTGCTGACGCCTCTGGGTCCCCATCCCGCATCCAAAACAGGGACTATTGCGAACATCAAGGGGTGAGTAAAACTACTTTTTCCGCCATTCCGGACCATAACCACTTCGCCATCCGTGTTTCCCATCAGAATATCCGAATCGCCATCCCCATCAAAATCGATAGTTTGCATCATGGTGGCCGACCAGGCTATGCCTTTCAACAATCCAGACCAAGCGGCTGTCTTGTCGAACTGAACAAAATCGAGCACACCGCTATCAGCGATCTGGTTCTCATAGAGCCAGATCCTTTTGGGCC
>CAZXJE010000103.1:0-8417 GCA_964640835.1 uncultured Eubacteriales bacterium | reverse complement strand
TCGAGCACACCGCTATCAGCGATCTGGTTCTCATAGAGCCAGATCCTTTTGGGCCCATAAATACCGTCGTCTATAGAGACGATAAACAGAAAATCATAATCATCATCCTCGTCGTAATCCCCCGACGTCATACCACAGTGGCCGGAGGTATCAATGGGAGCGCCTTGGACACCGAGTGTTGGCCATCCACCCGCACCATCGCTTCCGTCGATCCATTGTGTGACCTCGAAAGTCCCGATATCCCCATTCACACCCTGGTTCTTCACGAAGGCAAGAACATTGCTGTAGCTGGAGCTTGAACCGATAAGGTCGGGCCATCCATCCAGGTCGAAATCATTGGTCGTAACCGTATTGATCCACACCGGAATGTGCTCGGGATTGGTGATATCGAAGTTCGAACCCAGCTTGTTGAGTGTCACATACCCTTCTCCCCAGTGGTCTACAGAGCTTGCGGGATCTTTGAATATCGTCGTGTCAAAAGATTCCTGGTAATCCCCGGTATTCTGCGGACACAACACCTCTTCCTGGGCCCAGTATCTAACGACAAAGATCGAGATGATCAATACCAGGGGCAATAAAATGCTGATGAATTTCCTTTTTTTATTCATTGTCTCCCTCTTCCTTTTCCTTTTCCTTTTCCTTTTCCTTGTTTTAGTTTTATATAAAATTTGTTTTTTACGTTCCAGGAAGCTCGATGACGAGTTCCACTTCAACTCTTGATGTGATCAGAGTGTCTCCG
Source organism: uncultured Eubacteriales bacterium (assembly GCA_964640835.1). Classification (GTDB taxonomy): domain Bacteria; phylum Acidobacteriota; class Aminicenantia; order Aminicenantales; family Aminicenantaceae; genus WTAW01. Next base: position 7,678 of record CAZXJE010000103.1, on the reverse strand, counting down.
AGCTGGACAGCGCCGATGCAGATCAATAAAGCATCACCCGGATTGGGAGATCCCCCGCCTTTCTCATCATCGATCAAAAACACGGTGTAGGTGTACCGAGTGTCATACGCTCCCGCTCCATCAGGAATAAAAGGTGTTTTGTAGAAAATGACATTGTCATAATCGGGATTTCCATCCCCGGTGGGATCAAGCAGATCGAGCACTTCTGCGTCCGTTTTTTTCCGGAAATAATAGTCATCGAGGGGTATATCGATCCCTGCGGGATCGATCAGATAGTGTCCATCAAAACTCGTCCAGGACTGCCCTGCGAAAAAATCCTCGATGGCTAAATAGGACGAATCAAATCCCGCCTCTGCCGCGTTAAAAGCCTGCTCCTGCCACCTGATGTTTCCTGTCACTTTAGAGCCGATGCTCGTTATCGTCACAAGAACGATTCCGACAGTCAACATAAACGCAAGCACAAGGATGACAACGATTAGGCCCACACCTTTTTCATGGGGTTTATTGTCCTTTTTTTTATTCGGCTGATTTTGATGTGTCTTATCCATTCTTACCTCAATTTCGCTTCCCAGTGTTATAGAGGCTGAGAGACATATTCCTTATTGTGACTGTTGACTCGAGCAAAAACCGGCGGTGCATATCATCGTCAGGCGCGACCAAACTGTTTGCGATGGCAGGCCTTCTGTAGTTGTGCAGGTTGGCAGGAGGTGTGCTTGAAAAACTGACGAACGGCCTGGCTGTTTTTCCCAGCACCCACATCTTTATCTGAGAGAGTCTCGAAATGGTGTCGAGATCTCCGGTCCAGTTGGGCTGCCAGTCGGTGAATCCATCAAGGACATCATCGGCATTCAAATAATCCCCGTTGTACTGGAATTGAAGGCTTTCGATGTTCTGGGCAATAGGGAAATGAAGCATAAGGCCACCCGCCGTGCTCTCATCAATAGTTGTCATATACAGGGTATTCGGGACACCGTTTCCACTCTCATCGACCACATACCCTCTATTCGGGAGCAAAGACGCCGTCAAGTCAGGATAGTCGTTGGGATTTCCTGTGGTGTCCACCCAGTAGTATCGGATCTGTCCCAGTGTCACGATGGCATCCTCCCAGCAATCAGCGGTACATCCCGTATCGACAAGCCCTCCCGGTGGATTGAGCTCCGATTGTCCGGGCTGCATGTTGAAATGCTCTGCTCCACCTCCGCATCCAAACATGGAATTGGCTGGAATATACCGGAATGTGAAACACCCGGGACATCGAGTGGATATAATCAAAACAACTCTATTCTCATAAAAGTCCGGACAGTCATAAGGGGAACTCTCCAATGACCAATCATAGAGAAACGCAGTCGCTGCACCGCCACCCGCTCCCCCTGAATAGGTTTCGATGATGAGATTCAGCGGATTGTCAAAATTCCCCATAAGCTTGAGGGCATCGGACTCTTCCGGGGCGGGCCCGTACTTGTCTGTTCCTTCAATAAAATAACCCGATATATCAGAGGTGAGCCCCACTCCCGCCGACCGGGCGTCTCTGGAAACAAAGAACATGGAAGACCGGACGTCCTGCTGCAACTCTGCAAACTGCTGCTGGTCGACAGCTATCTTGTTGCTCCGCATGTACAAGGACAGTGTAGCCAGAATGACAGCCAGCATAATAGAGCTACTAACCAGTACCTCAACCAGGGTAAATCCGGATCTATTTTTGAGGTGGGGAGATATTCGCGTATGTTCTTTATTTTTCATTTTGCTTTTAACTTCCTTCAAATTCATGCTACCGCCTCCTGCTCACACAGCCTCATCTGCTGATGATGGTGTTCATGTCAGCCATGACCCGATATTGTTGGGGATTTGCAAGTAACTGCGCTGAAGACTCGGTCGAGAGATGACTGGTGAACACCAAAACTCTGATATCCCAATAAAATCCAGCAGATTGGATCTGAGTGATCCGTCTGTAGTCGATAGTCCCATCACTGTTGATATCCAATTGTTCATCCAGAGGGATCGCCGTTCCGTCGCTCAAAGTCGCGGTGTTCAGTTCGAGAGTCGTCATGTTCCGTAAAAAATCAATTCTCTGCTGGGCGAGGAAGGTCGCATTGGCCATCCTTTCAGAACGCGAGTTATTGAGGATAGTGAGTGTAAAAATCTGCGCCAAACCCATGATCGCGACACCCACGAGAAACGTGGCTACGAGCACCTCAATCAAGGTGAATCCTTTCCTCTTACCCGATGGCTTTCCCTTTTCCTCGGATGACTGATCAATGACAAACATATTTTGTTTTTTCATTTTAGCTCTCTGATTTTACAAACCGCACAGACCCGCCTGTGTACACATGGATTTCCCTCTGGTCTAGCTGATTGTGGCTTTCCAACCGCCCACTCTGTAAGATCACTGTATTGTGCTGAAGATCAAAATTTGTGACTGTTCCCAACGGCGAGTAAGCCACTGCAAAGTCCGGATCCGGCAGATCAACCGTGACAACAAATTTGGACGGGATAAGTCTGCTCACAAATCTAGGGATCATTATCCAGTTCCCCGCGGTTTCTTCTCTTTCAATGATGTATTTCCAGAGGTTTGTTTCTGCATCCTGCTCGAACCTGAGCCTGTGGGGAAACTTGCTTTTCACGGCTAAAAATTTGGTCCTCTGCAAACTGGTCAGAATATCTCTCGTTTCATTCTCAAGCGTCTTCGTTTCCAGAGAATTCATAAGATTGGGATACATGGCGGCTGCCATGACGGCAATAATCCCAATGACTATCAGGAGCTCAAGTAGAGTAAAACCCGCTCGGCCTATCGGCTTATAGAAACGATGAAACTGCTGTCTTTTTGTTAGATTTTTCATTTTAAAACACTCCACTCTTATCCTTCGAATTTAAATTAAGGGTAATCGTGTCCTTGTGCTTCACATGGAATTCAAGACCTGCAAAAAGGCATTCGGGAAACATGATCATTCTATTAATTCCTTGTTCAAAAATGTCTAACTCAACCCTTATGTGATTGATTCTACTCAATGAAGTCCCTCTTTGCAAGTTCCTTGATGCATACTCAATAAGCTGGAGCGATGGATTTTCTGCCCTCGCCCCTGGTTTTTTTAAAGACATATGTATATAGCCATAATATATGAAGCAACTTTTGTGCCATCCTAGTTTATATTAAGTCATTGATATTGAATAATTTACATATCCCGCGATTAGTTTCTCCTCCCGATTTATCAATATTTGTCAAAACCCTGACAATATTTGCCATTCCGCTTCTATTTCTTAATAGTATTAGAATATCTCTACATATTCCCGTCAATAACCCCTAAAGATGATACCCAGGGTGATTTTTGTACTCCCCTATCTCACCCCCTTGCCGCCTTTTCCCTTCTTTTCATCAACCCAATCGCATTATTTCTTTTTAAAAACTGTCATTCATTTGATCAGGATGCACAATCGTTTTCAAAGAAAACAACCTTACTCCCAGAGTCGCATGCACATTTCCAAATCCATGATCGTATGAACACAAGTTGCGTTATCGAGTGTCCCAATTGCGTGGTGGAGAAAACCGTGAGAAGGGCTGTACGGGCATGGTACATCTCCCAATGGGAGATGTGAGGGAAGCCCGGATCCGAGCGAAGTTTCCTCGCTGGGGAAACTGAGCGTGTTTTCGCAATCACCAATTGGGACACTCGGATACCATTCAACACAGGATTTAGAAATGCTTCAATGAGTCTGGGGATTGTTGTATTTTGATACTGAGTGTGGTATTGGTTTATCAATGATATCAGAGAATAAAAAGGTCCTTGCGATTTGCTGTCTTATCTTTATCTTCTTCCTCGGATTATCTCTGTTCATAAACCTCCCGGCCCTGCAAGGGAATTTTCTTTTTGCCGATGAGGCGATTTATTATTCGATGACACAGAGCCTCGCCGAGGACTTTGACCTGGAATACACGAAAAAGGATCTGATTCGTTATTACAAGGCTTTCGATTCGGGCCCTCTGGGAATCTTTTTGAAAAAAGGAAAAGATGACCGGCTGTTCTTTGCAAAATCCTACATCTACCCTCTTTTCGCCTCTCCATTCGTAAAGGTCTTCGGGAGTAACGGTTTTTTAGTCTTTCACTCCGTCCTCCTCTTCTTCATTCTGATCATGGGCTATGCGTATTTCTCACTTTCCAACACAACACCTCTTTCTTTTGCCGCCGTCCTCACTTTTCTCTTTGCTTCTGTGGCCTGTGTGTACTTCTTTTGGATACATCCGGATTTTTTCAACTTTTTTCTCGTATTTTTTGTGCTTTTTTTATGGCTCTATAAACACAAAAAAGAAGAGATTCCCCCAAATGAGGAACAGAAAACCAAATTTGACAGTTTCCTCCTCTCCGATGGATCCGACTATCTGGCATCGCTTTTTGCAGGTCTTGCGGTTTTCTCCAAACCACCGCATATTATCATCATGGGCCCCATAGTGCTCTATGCCATATTTAAGAAAAAATTTGTGAAGGCGGTATTCATAGTTCTGATCTTTGCATTAACTGCAGGTCTGTTTTTCGGGATCAACTATCTCGCGACGGGCGACTGGAATTACCAGGGGGGTGAACGAAGGACGTTCTACGGAGAAGGCGGCTACCCCCTCGAGAAAGACCATATCACCTTCGACACGGCAAAGGGTGGCGCCATGACTTCGGAAGGCTATATGGAAAAGCATCTCCTGCCTCTGAAATTTATCGTCTACAACCTTTTCTATTATTTCTTCGGCAGATTCACGGGCCTCACCTGGTATTTTTTCCCGGCGATCCTTGCTCTGATCCTCTTTCTTATGGGAGCTAAGAGGATCTACCAATGGTTTCTCCTTGTCGCAATCCTCGGGGGGATCCTGTTCTTTATCGTGATCATGCCGGATAACTACGCCGGTGGCGGCGGGGCATTGGGTAATAGATACTTTTTAAGTATCTATCCCCTGTTTCTCTTTCTCCCCAATCTCAAAAGAAAGCCCAAAGAGATCGCACTCTGCTGGATTATGGCCGGTCTGTTCATTGCGCCGATCCTCACAAATCCCATTCTCCATTCCCACTATCCCGCAACGCATGCCAAAAAAGCTCCCTTCAAATGGCTCCCTCTGGAGATGACTCTCTTGAACAATTTCCCCACGAACACAAATCCCAGCGCCCGCAGGCAGCCCATCGGCTTAAAATACAGCTGGATCCATTTTCTGGATGACAACTTTATTCCCAGGCAGGAAGAATCGGAACTGGAGAAATTCGGCTTCTGGACACGGGGGCCGCACACAGCAGAGATGATTCTCAAAACCTACTATCCGATCAAAACACTCACAATAATTCTGCTCAACAATCCCCGGATGCGCAATGACATCACGGTCAAGGTCGGAGGAGAAAAGAAAAAGATCGCCCTCGGACAAAACCAGCGAGGGACTCTCACATTCACCACTCTCAAACCATTCCAGATCAAGGCCATCCATCTCTACAGGATTAAAATCGGCGCCTCAAAAGGATCTATACCTTATTTTGAGGATGAATACAGTCAGGAAAAAAGATACTTGGGTGTCTATTTCGAATTCGTGATCGAACCCGAGTACATGCCGGAATATTGATGTGTGGCATCTGCGGAACAGTCAATATCGAGAAGGGAGCACCCGTCTCCCGGTCACTCCTCTCTTCGATGTGTGCAACAATAAAACATCGAGGCCCTGATGATGAAGGGATCTTTGTTCAGAACAATGTCGGGCTCGGCACCCGTCGCTTGAGCATCATAGACATTGAGGGAGGTCATCAGCCTCTATCCAACGAGGACGGCTCTGTGTGGGTGGCTTTCAACGGAGAGATCTACAATTTCCCCGACCTCCGCAAGGAACTCATTGCCTGCGGTCACACATTTAAAACCCGAACAGACACCGAAACCATCGTCCACTCCTATGAGGAATGGGGCGAGCAAAGTTTCCAAAAATTCCGGGGCATGTTCGCCTTCGCTCTTTGGGATGGTCATAAAAAAAAGCTCCTGATCGTTCGGGACCGGATGGGTATAAAACCTCTCTACTACACGTTGATCGAAAACAGAGATAGGACTCTTGTCTTTGGCTCGGAACTCAAGGCCATCCTCGTCCATCCCGAGGTCAAACGAGCTCTCGAACCTCAGGCTATAGACCTCTATTTGACTTTAGAATATATTCCGGAACCCTTTTCCGCCTTCAAGAATATCTATAAATTGCCGGCAGGAGCATTTCTGGTCTATGAGCGGGGCGAAATCCGTATCGAAAAGTACTGGGATGTTTTGGGGGAACAAGAAAGGGATGCCTCAACTACGATTCGCGGCGCAACCCTTGCTTCTTTGGAGGACGAACTGTACGAGCGCCTTAAGGAATCGGTCAAGGCACGGCTTTTATCCGATGTGCCTCTTGGGGCTTTCTTGAGCGGCGGGATTGATTCTTCGGCCATTGTAGGCCTTATGCACGAACTGGGCGTCTCGCCCATAAAAACCTTCTCCATCGGCTTTGAAGATGCCACCTATAATGAGCTCGAGCACGCCCGCCGTATTTCTCAGAAATTTAACACAGACCACGAAGAGTTCATCCTAAAACCCCAAGCATTGGAGCTAACGGAAAAACTCGTCCATCACCTTGACGAACCATTCGGAGACTTCTCCATCTTCCCCACCTATCTGATCTCTAAAATGGCCCGGGCACATGTCAAAGTTATCCTCTCCGGAGACGGCGGAGATGAACTCTTTGCCGGATATGAGCATTATCAGGCCCAAAAGCTGTCTCGTCTACCTCTTGTGTCTTTTCTGTCCAAACCCATGCCCATTTTCCTGAGAAAGCTTCCACCCTCCTCCAAAAAGAAAGGCCTCTGGAACAAGCTGCGGCGTTATTCACAAGGCTTCGAGCATCCACAGGACTTAAGGCACCTCCGATGGATGATGTTCCTCAGCCAAAAAGAACGAGAAGAGCTGTATTCCAAGGACTTCCGACACGAACTGGGAGGGATCAAATCCTTCCGTTCAATCCCTCCTCTTGATAGATTATACCCACAACTGGACCGATTTGATGACATCAGTGGAGAACTCTATCTCGACCTGAAGTCATACCTGGTCGACGATATTCTAGTCAAGGTTGACAGGATGAGCATGGCGACATCTCTTGAGACACGGGTTCCGCTGATCGACCACAAGGTCGTTGAATTTGCTTTCCGGATCCCAGGACATCTCAAGCTAAGGGGTATGACCACAAAATGGATCTTCAAAAAAACCATGGAAAGACTTCTCCCGCATCAAAACATCTACCGGAGCAAAGAAGGTTTCTCTATACCGATCAAACACTGGTTGCAGAATGAATTAAAAGAGTTGATGCTCTATTATCTCAGTGAAAACCGGATCCAGGACGCCGGGCTCTTTAACTCGGACTCAATTAAACACAAAATCGACACACACATGGAGGGGAGAGAGAACTACAGCCACCAGCTATGGGCTCTTCTCGTCTTCGAGATCTGGCGCGAAAAGTTTCTAAAATCCTGATGGGCTACATCCCCAAAACCGCGATGAATGACGTTCCGAGTGTTCCAATTGGTGATTTCAAAAACACGCTCAGTTTCCCCAGCGAGGAAACTTCGCTCGGATCCGGGCTTCCCTCACATCTCTCCTTGGGAGATGTACCATGCCCGTCCAGCCCTTCTCACGGTTTTCTCCACCACAC
>CAZXJE010000102.1:0-11600 GCA_964640835.1 uncultured Eubacteriales bacterium | reverse complement strand
CAAAGGCGATTGACCAAACATCTGACCTCTATAAAATGGATAACGAAGATAAAATTGGGTACTAGATCATGGAATCAGAGAAAAGCTCTATAAATAAAATGGAAGTTGGTTCGATCAATATGAATGTTTTGATCGCTGAAGACGACATCATTTCCTGTCGGGCGCTGGAAAAAAACTTGAGGGACTGGGGATACAGGGTCCGCGTGACTAAAAATGGTGAAGAGGCGTGGGAGATCATCAAAAATGGGGGGATCCGGCTGGCTATTGTGGATTGGGGCATGCCTAAGATGGATGGACTGGAGCTCTGCCATAAGATCCGGAATGAATATCAACCTAAAGAGGAAAAATACTTATACATCATTCTGCTTACGGGGCGAGACCTGGAAAAGGACATTATCACAGGTCTCTCGGCAGGAGCCGACGACTACATTACAAAACCCTTTAGTTACATGGAGCTAAAAGTCAGGATCCAGAATGGGGAGCGCATCATCGCTCTTCAAGATATTCAGCTTCAGAAAGCTAACATGGACAGTCTGACTCAACTCTGGAACCGCAAGAAGATCTTGGAAATTCTCGAAGAGGAATTGAACAGAAATTTTAGAGAAAACATACCCTTAGGCATCATCATGCTCGACATCGACAACTTCAAAACGATCAACGACACATACGGCCATCTGATCGGCGATAAGGTCATCATCGAAGTCGCATCCCGTCTGAAAAAAAAGATACGCTCCTACGATAAAATTGGACGCTATGGAGGCGATGAATTGCTTTTGATCCTTCCGGGTTTAGGCAGGCAGGATGCCAAAAACATCGCAGAACGCCTCCGACAATCTGTCTGTGCTGAAAAAATTCAAACAGAGTCAGGTGCCCTTAACATAACTGTTAGCCTGGGTGTTTCCATATTCGACACTGCATCCAGACCATCGACTAAAAAGATGATAGAAGAAAGCGACCTCGCGCTCTATGTGGCTAAAGGAAGAGGACGCAACATCGTAGTAGTGAGTGAGTTCGATATGGCAACAGAGAAGGACACAAAATGACAGATAAAGTTTTTCTCGATTTCCTCCAAGATTCCAATGACAAGAAGAATCACAAAATCTATCTCGACCATCTACTGGATATCACAAATGATGCCATCATGATCGCCGACCACGTGGGCAAAATATTCCGCGTCAACGATGAATTCATTCGTCTATTCGGCATTCAGTCGGATGATGTTTTAGGCAAGTCCATCGATGATCTGATAAGTTCTCAAGATAACAGCAAGGAAAACATAACGATCACACAGAAGCTAGCCGGAGGAGAAAAAATCGAATTTGAAGCTGTCCATCAAAATGGGGATGGAAGGGATCTTCAGATTTCAGCGTTGGCTTTCCCGATCCTTGAGAATGGAAAGACCATAGGGTCGTTCATCATCTACAGAAGAAAAGGAGAAACGAATATTCCCGCGGAACCTCCAGAAAAGGAGACAGCCAAGTTTTTAGGCATGATCTCTGCGATGGAAGAGGGCGTACTGTATGTGGATAAAGATAATCGAATGATGCAAGTGAATGAGTCATTCCTCAACTTTTTTAACAAACGCAAACTCGATATCATCACAAAGAACCTACTGGATTTCGATCTTGGCCTTTCAAAGGAGGAGTTCAAAACACACATAGCCAGGTTTAAAGCCGAGACACATTTATCACAGGCCGTACAAAAGATAATCAATCAGGGGAAAGAAACACTTGTCTGCATCCAACCCATTTATCTAAGGAATGAATACCAAGGCATGATCGTTTTGATCAAAGAAGAAAAAGAAGTTGTCGTGACAGAACAGACAAAAAATTCTGCATCGACCGCCAAAGACGAATTCCTTGCGAACATCAGCCATGAACTGCGCACTCCAATGAACGGCATTCTGGGGATGGCAGACCTTGCGCTAGGGACAAACCTAAATCCAGAGCAATTGGATTTTATCAAAGGGATCAAATCATCCGCGGAATCCATGATGACATTAGTCAACGATATCCTCGATTTTTCAAAAGTCGAAGCAAATAAAGTCGAATTGGAATCTATAAACTTCGACCTCCAGGATCTTGTCTCCGAGACAGTCTCCGCACTCGGCCTGGGAGCTCACAAGAAGAAGCTCGATCTTATTTGCGATATACCTGCTTCGATCAACTACAGCGTGATTGGAGATCCGGGCCGATTGGGACAGATTTTGACGAACCTTGTGGGCAATGCCATCAAATTCACGAAACAGGGAGAAATTGTCGCCTCTGTGGAAGAAGAGTCAAAAACCGAGGAGGAGGTCACTTTTCTTTTCACTGTGGCGGATTCAGGAATCGGGATCTCAGAATCGAATCAACAGATCATTTTTGACGTTTTTGCGCAAGCTGATGGATCGATGACACGCAAATTTGGAGGGACCGGTCTCGGATTAGCCATCTGTTCCCAACTTGCTGATGTGATGGGCGGAAAGATCTGGGTGGAAAGCAAAGAAGGGAAAGGAAGTAAGTTTTTTGTTTCCCTCCCCTTTAAGCTTGATAAAACGACCGAGCGGGATCCACAACAGGCAGAATTCTTTGACTTAAAGGGCCTTCCGGCTCTCGTTCTTGATGATAACACAAAGGCCCTCGATACAATTTCGGAGATGCTCAACAACTGGAATCTGAAAATAGAAAAATCTTCGAGCGCAGGGGATGCCATGGCCAAGTTGGATCGGGCCACCTCTGAAAACAGCCCCTACTCTATCATACTCTTCGATCCTTATCTGGCTGGAACAGACAGCTTCATGTTTTTGGATTATATCAAACATGTTCCCGATCTCCCCAAATCTATGATCGTTATGGTCGGTTCCAAAGGAAGCCGCGGTGATGCTGCTCCCTGGTTGAAACTGGGTGTGTCTTCCTTCTTAGCCAAACCCATCAAGCTGTCCGAACTCGCAAAAGCCATCAATACTATTTTGGGGGACCCAAAAAAGCCAGGAGTTCAGCCTGAAGCCTCCAAACAACAGGATGCGGAAACTCACCAAGAATGCTATCGCATCCTCATTGTTGAGGACAACATGGTCAACCGGAAGGTGGCCTATTTTATGCTAGAGAAAAAAGGACATGAAGTCACGGGCGCAGAAAACGGACAAGAAGCACTCACAGCCCTCGAAAACAATATTTTCGACCTTATCCTCATGGATGTTCAAATGCCTGTCATGGATGGTTTTAAGGCGACGGAAGCTATTCGAAAAAAAGAGGAAACTACGGGAGAACACATCCCCATTATCGCCATGACTGCGCATGCCATGAAGGGCGACCGGGAGCGGTGTTTAGAGGTAGGTATGGACGAGTATACGACCAAGCCTCTGAATCCAGCAGAATTATTCCAAAAAATAAATGATGCTATGAAAAGCAAAAAGAAACAACAATAGTTTTTGCCGGCAAGGAGAAGAATAGTGATAAAAGTACTCATTGCAGAAGACGATAAACTGTGTCGCACTATTCTTGAGAAAAATCTCAAGAAATGGGGTTATGAGATCTTATCCACAGAAGACGGCAAAGATGCTTGGAAGGTGATCCAGGAAAAGAATATCCAGATCGCCATTTTGGACTGGATCATGCCAAAGATGGATGGAGTCGAACTGTGTAAAAAGATCAGGGGAAAAAGATGGGATGAATACATCTATCTCATCATGTTGACCGTAAGGAGCAAACAGAGTGACATCAGGAAAGGTTTTGCAGCTGGAGTTGATGATTACATCACGAAACCCTTTGATACACATGAATTGAAAGCACGCCTCCAAACTGGAAATAGAATCATCGGCCTGCAGAATCAGCTTCTGGATTCACAGAAAAAACTCCAGGAGATCGCCACCCATGATACATTGACACATCTTCTCAATAGGTATGAAATTCTCAACGTCCTCACAGATGAATTCCACCGCAGTCTCCGGGAGAACAAGCCTGTAAGCACGGTGATGCTCGATATTGACTTTTTTAAGAAAACCAATGATTCCTACGGCCATGGTGTCGGTGATGAAGTTTTGGTCGAAGTGGCGTCACGATTGAGGGGCACATTGAGACGTTACGATAAAGTCGGCCGGTATGGCGGAGATGAATTTCTGGCCATTTTGCCCGGTTGTGACTTAAAAAATGCCAGTAGAATCGCAGAGAGGCTTCGCCGGGCTGTCTCTAAAGAACGGATCCAAACAGAAGCAGGCCAACTCTATGTCACCGTCAGTGTGGGATGTGCTTCATCCGATAGTCAATCGCACAAATCCATCGAATATCTAATCAAATTCAGCGATAAAGCGATGTACCATGCTAAGAATATGGGGCGGAATTGTGTCATCGCCTCATAATTTATATTGTTTATAAAAAATGTCGATACTAACAACAAATAAAAAATAAAGGATAGGAAAAAACAATGATTAACAATGAATCTTCCCCCGGAAACAGCCCTATCGATTATCCCTCAGCATTGGCACGAATCGGTGATGATGAATCCTTTCTTGTAGAACTGCTGGACCTCTACAAGATGGACTTCGAGACAAAGATCGAAGGGCTCCAAAAAGCCATCGACCAAGAAGACTACGTCTCTATGCAAGAACTGGGGCACAGTTTGAAAGGGTCATCCGCGAATTTGAGTCTCCCCTACCTCCAACAGGCAGCTGTAGATATGGAAAGTGCAGGTAGAGACAAGAATCTCGACAAAGCAAGAGGTGCTTTCGGCTCACTAAGCCAGGAGTTCCAGAATTTACAGGAATTCCTCTCCGCCAAAGGATAGTCCTCTCGGGCCTATTATTTTTTTTTGCCCTTTTAACTGTGGCTTATCCTTCACTAGCTTGGATTATTCACGAGATGATGTTTTCCAGATTTTCGATGAGTGCCTTCAAATATTCGAGACCGAGCGCCTCTGATCCATCCTTTATTTTGATCACTCCACAAATCCAATTGCCAACTCTTGACATGTAGATATTGTGGTAATATTTGTCTTTGATGTGAAAACCAGAGTCGATCTTCTGGACATTTTGACTCTTTTTTGCTTCCAAATACTTCTGCAACATTTCGGCTGCGTCGGCATTATCTTTTCCTTCTGCAATAAAACAGTCGAACTCGAGATCGTTCATCTTGTATTTGGCTGAATATCCATTATGAAGGAAGCTGTAACCCATGAAATTTCGCAAGACAAAATTTTCTGAGTAGGGTTGTAATCGCTTCGAAGGGAAAGCTTTGAGCAGAAGGGGAAGGCTTCCTGATTGTCCCACTCTCTCCACGATCTTTTTTGAAAAGGCTTTGAGCACTTCCTCTGATTGATCCTCACATTCAAAACAAAGAAGTTTGACATAGTATCTATCCACAAGAAAATTCAGCGTTCCCTCCTCAAGATAGCCTTGAAGCCCCATTTTGATGAACCGGTTGTCCGGGTAACGCTCTGCACTGTATATGCCAAAAGCATTGGTCTCATTCCCCATATCGTAGATCTCTACAGCAACATTTTTTTCCGACTGGTCTCTTTGCTGTTGAGCAACGATCAACTCCTTAAATTCATAAGCCAGATAGATCTCAGCAGCTCCGTTGATGTATTCGAAGAGATTCTCCGGATAATAACTCTCGGGCTTTTCAGTCAAACTCCACGAATCCACTTCGGGTAGAAGAGGGATCAATCCAGAAGGTTTCTCCTGATCCTCAGAAACACTCCATAATGAATTCCCCAAAAGACAAATAACCACCAGGAAGATATAAGTTTTGTATTTGGTGTTCTTCATTTCGGCTTCTCCATAAAAATATTTTTTTACTCCCGTTAATATAATCCCTCAACGCATTTTTTTCAATCATCTTCTTTCCCTTCCTCCATCTCCAAAACCGTGATGATTGATGTTTCGAGTGTTCCAATTAGTGATTTCGAAAACAAACAACAGGATAGCAATGCGGCTTTATTCCAATGTAGGGACCGTTTCCCAAACGGTCCGTTCGGGGAACGGACCCTACATAGCAAAGTACCATGCCCACACGGAGCCCTTCACACGGTTTTCTCCACCACATAATTGGAACACTTAATAACGCAATGTGATTCCTGCTATCATGGTTTCTGGTCGGCTTGCTTACTAAAAGGACATGTTGACAGAATTTTGAATGAGGAGTACCTTTTATTTGAGGAGCGATGGATAAATCTAAGGTTGTGATCGTCAAAAAACGCAACAATCAAAGTACGATCCTCACGGATCCTGAAGCCATCAGAGAGATGTATCTGCAGGGTTTGACAGCCCTGGCAGACCAAAAGAATCCAAACGACGCCCTTCATGTTTTCTTCAAGGGCAAAGACAAAATCGGTATCAAAATCAATACAATCGGCGGGAGATCGATCTCTACAACACCCACAACGTCACTGTCTCTGGCAAATCTTCTCACTGATAACGGATGGAACGCAAACAATATTCTCATCTGGGACAGGACCAACCGCGAGCTGAAAGAGGCAGGATACAGTTTAAATATGAACCAGACGGGCATCAAAGTCTTCGGTACGGACTCCCACAGCTTGGGGTACAACAGCAACCTCATTGCTTATCTGAATATCGGGAGTCTATTCTCATCCATCCAGGCCAACACCATCACGGCTTCTGTGAGTCTGGCTATATTGAAAGACCACGGATTAGCGGGTGTGACCGCTGGGATGAAGAACTACTTTGGAGCTATCCATAATCCGAATAAATATCATGACAATAATTGCAATCCGTTTATCGCAGAGCTGTTCGGCACTCCTATGGTCCGTAACAAACACAGGATCTCGATCATCGATGCCCTGAAAGTTCAGTATCACCGTGGTCCTTCCTTCCATCCCAAATGGGCAGAAATCTACGGTGCGCTGATATTCAGTCAGGACCCTGTCGCTGCCGACACTGTTGGCTGGCAAATCATAAACAAACTCAGGGAGAAAAAAGGACTTCCCTCTTTGGAAGAGGAACAGAGGCCCCCCAAGTACCTGCACACAGCTGAAAGAATGGGGCTAGGCACATCCGATCTTGAAAACATCAATATTATTGAGACAGAGGTATAAAAGATTCGATGAACAGACGCAAATTTTTAAAAACGACCGGATATGCAGGACTTACTATAGGCTCAGGAATGAGCGGTTGGCTCATGGACCTCTACGCCTTCCAAGACTCAGCAAACCTCTCTGAGGTGGAAGCACGGTATTATAAAAAACACCCCGACCGGGAGATCGAGTGTGTTCTGTGCCCACGATTCTGCAAGCTGGGAGATAAGGAGAGGGGTTACTGCGGTGTTAGAGAAAACAAAGACGGGATCTATTACACGTTGGTGTATGGGAAAGCATGTTCGGTTGCTGTCGATCCCATAGAAAAAAAACCCCTGTTCCACTTTATGCCAGGAAGCTCAGCTCTGTCCCTGGCCTCTGCAGGTTGTAATGTGAATTGCAAGTTCTGTCAAAACTGGGAGATCTCACAAGTCAGGCCTGAGCAAGTGCGCCATGTAGACTTCCCACCTGCAGCAGTTGTCCGAGCGGCTAAGCAGTATAAGGCCCCAGTGATTGCATACACCTATTCGGAACCCATCGTATTCTATGAGTATATGTACGACACTTCTATCGAAGCCCGGAAAAAAGGGATAAAGAATGTGGTCATCACCGGGGGCCATGTCAATCCAGAACCTCTTGAAGAATTGATCGGAGCCGTGGATGCCATAAAGGTCGACTTAAAAGCTTTCACGCAGAACTTTTATACGGATTATGTAAGGGGCGAACTCCAGCCGGTCCTCGAGGCCATTAAGATCATTTCTCGAAGAAAAACCTGGCTGGAAATCGTCTATTTGGTCATCCCCACTCTCAATGACAGCGAAGCGGAGATCCGTCGCCTGAGCCAATGGATACTCAAAGAGGTTGGACCCGATGTGCCACTCCATTTCTCCCGCTTTCATCCCATGTATCTCCTCAAAAACCTCCCGCCTACGCCGATATCCACTCTAGAAAAAGCCAGGAATGTCGCCCGTAAAGAAGGGATCAACTATGTCTACATCGGAAACGTACCCGGACACGAAGCAGAAAACACATACTGCCCCAAGTGTTTCAACATGTGCATCGAGAGAAGAGGTTATACGATCAAGACATCGAACGTGAAGAACGGAAAATGTAAATTCTGTGGCAACCCTATCCCTGGCGTTTGGACCTGATTTTCAGATCCGGTGAATCCGAGGCCATAAACAATCAATAAATGCTCTGGATTCTGGGAATGGACTTCTGTATTCTATTAATGTGACGAAAGGTGAAAGGATTCCCCCAATATTGCTGGGATTTCTGGCGATCTCGTTCCAGATCGTGTTGCTGCGGGAGTTTTCCGCTTTTTTTTATGGCAATGAGATCACTTTCGGCATTGTTTTGGGGACGTGGCTACTCTGGGGAGGGCTGGGCAGCATTTTGGGTGAAAAAGCCGCGTATTCCACTCGGAGATTTGCGCTGGTATTTCAGTCTGTCCTCTTCCTTTTTCCCCTCTGCCTCCTCTGCCTGAGATTCTCTCGCTTTTGGCTGAATATCTTACCGGGAGAGATGGCAGGACTTTTTACCATGTTCATTTCGTCACTGGCGCTCACACTGTTTGTGAGTTTCCCCCTAGGTGTGCTCTTTGTGTTTAACGTCAATTCCCTCGAAGGGGACTTGACGCAAACATATTTCCTGGAGTCTGCAGGGGCATCGCTGGGTGGAGTGATCACCTATTTTGTGTTCATCCCAACCTTATCCAACTGGCAGATGACATCCATTATCTGCATTTTTGGACTAGTTCTTGTATTCCTATTCATAAAAAATGGCGCAAGGAAGTATTCTTTAATATTGCTTGTTCTTTTTTTTGTGGCTTTTTTTGTGTTTGACCTACCCAGCCAAAAGATCTTCTGGAAGCCGTTCACGCTCATCCAGAGCAAGGACTCCCGCTACGGCAAACTCCAAGCTATACAAACAGAAGAACAGGTTTCACACTACAACAATAACGTCATGATGTTCTCTAATCCCGACTTGGCCGCATCCGAAGAATCTGTGCACTATGCCATGTTCCAATACCCTGAGGCAGAAAACATCCTTCTCATCGGAGGTGGCGTAGGAGGCGGCCTGGAGCAAGCCCTTAAATACCCCAGAGCCTCTATCGATTATGTGGAGCTCGATCCTGAGATCATACGATTCTCGCTCACGCATCTCCCCCGATCTGAGAGGAAAGTGTTCCAGGATCCCCGGATCCAGGTCCACTACCGGGATGGACGGGCCTTTCTCTCCCACTGCACTCAAAGATATGATGTGATCATCCTGAATCTTCCTGAACCCAGTACAGCACAGATAAACCGCTTCTACACCAAGGAATTCTTTCTCATCGTCAAAAACAGACTCACTGGAAATGGTGTCTTTTCCTTCCGTGTTCCCTCGGCCGAAAACTACATCAGTTCAGAATTGCAGGACTTCCTCTCCTCTCTCTTTTTTACATTGAAGGGAGTATTTCCTCATGTCGAAATTGTACCGGGAAACACCAATATATTTCTCGCCTCGCGCCGCTCTCTCTCATTGGAATATGGAGAGATCACAAAAACCATCGAAGATCTAGCCCTGGAGAACACCTACGTTATTCCTCAACTCCTCATCGATAGACTCTCGCCTTTACGGATCAGTCTTTTGAGAGAAACCGTATCGAACGGAAAAGGAAAAATCAACCGAGATTTCGCGCCCATCAGCTATTTTTATTGCTCGGTCCTTTGGAGCTCTCAGTTTGGGGGCAGCGAAGCCAGGTTTTTTAGCTTCCTATCCCGTTTGAGTCCTTTTTGGCTGCTCGACCTGCCTTTGATCCTGTGTCTTTTGTCCCTGTTCTTCCTCGGGTTGCAAAAGAAGAAAACATATTTCTTGATGGCGCCCCTGGCTGTTTTGGGATTTACTACCATTGTCACAGAGATTCTGCTGATTTTTTCCTTCCAGACATTATATGGGTGCCTCTACCAGAGGATCGCGATTCTTTTTGCTGCATTCATGATAGGACTCAGCGCAGGATCTTTTTATGGAAAAAAGAGGGAAACAGTCCGGTTTGAGCGGCTCCTTCTCATCCAATCCGGATTCATTCTCCTTCTCTTTACCTGTTTACTACTGTTAAAACTCCCACCTCCGGAAATCTTGTTTTTCGTGATCCTTTTTTGCCTGGGATTCCTTGGGGGTGATCTCTTCATCGTATCCAATCGACTCTACATCAAAGAAAAAAAGAACTATGGGATGGGGTACGGCCTGGACTTAGTGGGCTCATTTGCAGGCGCCGTAATCGTGTCTTCAGTGATTTTTCCTCTTATTGGGCTTTTGCCTCTTCTCAAATACCTCATCCTCCTGAATTCGTTCTGTCTCCTCTTCCTATTCTGGGGCTTAAAAACTCAAGATTTTTAAGGACTGAAAGTTTTTATAAAGATTAACTTTTTCAAATCTGTGCTGTCGTGTATACTCAATAGCGTTATTGAGTGATCAGATTGTGTGATGGAAAAAACCGTGAGAAGGGATGGACGAGCATGGTATTTTCTTTGTAGGGTTCATTCCCCGAATGGACCGATCTAACAGACCGTTTGGGAAACGGTCCCTACATTTAAATAGAACTGCACTGCTAATTCGTTGTTCGTTTTTGATATCATATAATCTGATTAGTCGGAAAAACATCAACACAGATTCGGAAATTATTACTTTTATGCATAGAACCTTGACAGGTATAGACAATTATGTTTTACTGTCTAGTTTTATATAACTCATTATCATATTTGACCTCCGAATAATAGGAAGGATTTATAACCGAAAGGTCAGCTCACATGAGAGTCAATATCTCAAAAAAACAAACCAACGATCCTTTTGTCCGCAAGGTCGAAGAATTGAGTGGACAAAATCTGATGGTCTGCTACCAATGCGGTAAATGTTCGGCTGGATGTCCCGCTGTCTCGGAAATGGACATACTCCCCAACATGATCATCCGCTTTGCCCAGCTAGGCTTTAAGGATGAGCTTCTAAAGTCCAACGCCATCTGGGTGTGCGCCTCATGTTTAACCTGCAATTCCCGTTGCCCCAAGGGAATCAACATCGCCGAAGTGATCGAAGCCATCCGGCAGATCCTCCTCCGCAAACGGAAGGATCATGTTAAAGTCGAAAAACTCACGGATAAAGAGAAAGGAGATGTTCCTCCCATTGCCTTGGTAAGCAATTTCCGCAAATTCACATCATAAATGTTGTCATGATTCATAATTCTTGCAACTTAAATACATTAAGGAATCATCATAATGAAATTAAGCTACTTCCCTGGGTGTACGTTAAAAAACCACGCAAAAAACTTTGAAGATTCAGCCATTTGCGCTCTCGATAAGCTTGGAGTCGAGGTCCAAGAACTTCACCGCTGGAACTGCTGTGGGACTGTTTTTTCTTTTGCCACTGATGACCTGATCCATCATTTGGCCCCCATCCGGAACCTCATCCGGGTCAAAGAACAAGACTCCGACAGGGTGATGACCCTATGTGCCATGTGTTTCAACACGCTCAAAAGAGCTAACGAACGGATGAAGAACGACCCCGAAAGCCTCGCAAGGATCAACGAATTCATGTACAAAGAAGATATC
>CAZXJE010000101.1:0-11607 GCA_964640835.1 uncultured Eubacteriales bacterium | reverse complement strand
AAGCCCGGATCCGAGCGAAGTTTCCTCGCTGGGGAAACTGAGCGTGTTTTCGCAACCACCGATTAGGACACTCGGATATTGCTTATCACGGATTTGAATATGCTTACTCGTGTGAGAAATGACCTTGACAGCCTCTCCTATTCGTACGATAATTCCCTTGATTTGCTCCTTAAAAACGGGATCAGATGTAAGAAGCAGGACGTGAGAGGCGCATTTATCCACCCGATCTTCTTCGTATATCATCCGTCTTTCTTTTTACTCAAAATATTAGACAAATGAACGGCAGTCTTTATTCACTCAATAAGTTTAGTCGTTTGGGCAAAGGTGAGTCCATCAATCAAGAGACATGAGGGAAGACAACAGGTCGAGGATTAACTATAAAAAACTCGCGGAGCTGAGTTCATTGGGGCTCATGCTGCCGTCTTCTATCGCAGTGGGGTTGTTTATCGGATACCAGCTCGACAAGCTTTTAGGAACACGCCCCTGGCTCCTGGTTTTCTTTTTTCTATTCGGGACAGCCTCTGGGTTTTACAGCCTTATCAGAGGATTAAAAAAACACCTGGATAAAGATACGGACATGTAAACAATGACAGATCCAGAAAAAAAAAGCCTAGCAGAGGAAGAGGAACGTATCCTCAAGAGAATCCCTCAGGAGATTTTCCTGTTATCCTTTGTCCTTGCAATTGGCACCTGGATTGTCTTCGATGGGGTGAGCGCCTTGCTCGTTTTTGCCGGTGGGATCCTGGCTGCCATCAACTTCATCTGGATGAAGCAGGCCATTTCCAGGTTTCTCTACACGGGAAAAAAGAAGGCTAGGCGGTCAGGGATCGCTGTATACGGCCTTGGACTTCTATTGATTCTTGGTATCTTTTTTATTATAATTCTCTTCTTTTCAGAAAAAATATTGGCTTTTGCAGCAGGATTTTCCGTGCTTATTGTCGTTTTTCTGGCTGAGGCTTTTGCAGGGCTCTCTAAACTTAAACAATGGAAAAATTAGAGCACAGTTTAGTCATCGTCGAACTGTTCAACAAAGTCTTCGGCAAGCCTCTGGCAACTCTTCTCAGCTGGTTGGGGATCCAAGTTGCAGACCCCGATCACCTCGTGCCCGATTACATCGTCATGTCCCTGATCATTGCATTGGTTCTTATCCTGTTATTAGGCCTCTCTTCCAGGAAGCTCTCCCTCGTCCCCTCCAAGCGTCAGAGCATCCTCGAACTCATCATCCAGACCTTTGAAGGATTGCTCGTCGACACCATCGGAGAACAGGGGAAAAAGCACCTGCCGCTCATCGCTACCGTGGGGCTTTTTATTCTTTTCTGCAATCTCATCGGCCTGGTTCCTGGATTCATGTCTCCCACGAGTAAACTCAACGTCACTTTAGGCTGTGCTCTTGTTGTCTTTGTGTACTATCACTTCCAGGGCATCAGAGAACAAGGCCTTTTGAAATATCTTAAACACTTCGCTGGACCAGTCCCTCTTTTGGCTCCTCTCATGATCCCTATAGAACTCATCAGCCATTTCTCCCGTCCCGTTTCCCTCTCCATTCGACTTTTCGGGAATATCTTCGCTGAAGAGGTGCTCATCGTCATCATGGCGTCCATCATTCCATTTTTTCTGCCGCTGCCCTTTATGGCAATAGCGATATTTACTGCTGTCATCCAATCTTTCGTCTTCGTGTTGTTAACCTGCATTTATATCGCAGGAGCTGTGGCCCACGAAGAGGAACATTAATATAAGGAGTATTATAATGAATTCAAAACTCAAGGCATTCGGTATGCTCGTATTTTTCTTGATCCTTTTTTGCGCGCCCCTTTTGGCTCAAGAAACAGCAGTGAGCGGAGAGAGAGCAATGCTCTACAAATTGTCCATCATTGTTGGAGGCGCTATCATCACTCTGGCCGCTGCAGCAGGAGCGTTCTGCCAAGCTAAAGCCATCAGCAGTGCATGCGAAGGGATCTCCAGAAATCCAGGAGGAGCTCCAACGATCAGGTTCATTCTCATTTTCGGGCTCGTGCTCATCGAGACACTGGTCATATACGCCCTTCTGATCACCATCATGATCATCAATGTCCAGTGGGGAAATTACCAATAAAGTTCCCGTGATCTCCATGTGAGAAATTGAAAAATTCTGTGGTTTTCCAGGTTGTCAAACAAACCTTCCAGAGGTTTGCCACGGACAAGTGCGGAAATTATGCGATCATCATCTCCTACTTTGCTCTCATGTGTTCCATCCCCCTGGTTGCGCTTTTTACTTTTGTCTCCACACGAATTCTCGGAAATTCGGAAATAGCCTTCCGCAGCCTGAACATCTTCAACGATGAGTTTTTTGCACAACTTGATCCCGCCTTTTTTGAAAGACTCCAGTATCTCTCCCAAAACATCTCCAATCTCGGATGGTTCGGCCTTTGTGGATCTTTCATCGCTGCCAGTTTTTTATTTTCAAACCTGATCAACGCCATAAACAGCATCTTCAGAGCCAACAAGCAGAAGTCCTTTTTCTACAACCGGCTCATAGAATACATCCTGCTGTTTGTCATAGGGATCATCCTGCTGATCTCTCTGTCCATTACCGCTGTCTGGACAGCCCTTAACAGAATCATCCAGGAAAGCCCGATCGTTGCCAACAACATCAATCCCGAGGCCATGTCATTGGTCAACAATTTTTTTCTCCAATACCTCATCCCGTTCATCCTGACGTTTCTATTCTTTTTCTCGATCTACAAATTTATTCCCGAGGTCAAAGTCTACACAAAGGCCGCAGTCATTGCAGCCATTATCGGTGCTCTCCTCTGGGAGGTTTTCAAAAGATTGTTCGCTTTTTATGTGGCCCACTTTTCAGCCATCGGCATCGTGCTCTCGAGACTCTTGCAGGGAACGATCACGTCGATCATCTTCTTCCTTCTCTGGCTGAGCTTTTCCCTTGTCATACTGCTTTGGGGAGCAGAGCTGGCTGCTGTTCTCAATGAGAGGATCCATGAAAAAACTGCATAAGAACCGCCCCGAGTCTTTAACAGTTCAAGAACTGGCCCGTCATCTCAACTGCCGGTTCGAAGGGGACGGAAATACCGAGATCCTTGGTGTCTCCAGCTTAGAAAGGGCTGAAAAAGGAGACCTCGTTTTTTGTGCAAACCCTAAATACAGAGATCTCCTGGAGAAAACAAAAGCCTCGGCGGCCATCGTGCTCATCGAGGAAAAATTCGACAGAATCCCCACAATACGATCTGAACAACCTTATGTTTCCTTCATAAAAGCTTTGGACTTTTTTTACACGCCCTACTGTCCTGAACCCGGCATCCATCCCCAGGCTTTGGTTTCACCCTCAGCCAAGCTCGGGAAGGACGTTGCCATCAGTGCCTTTGTTTTTATCAACGACGACGCGGAAATTGGGGACGGTTCTGTTTTATTCCCCATGGTCTCAGTTTACCCGAGAGTCAAGATAGGAAAACAGGTCGTGTGCCATTCCTTCGTGTCCATCAGGGAAGACTCCCAGATCGGAAACCGCGTTATCCTCCATAACGGAGTTGTCGTAGGGTCTGACGGCTTTGGATTCCAAAAGGCCAAAGATGGATCTTACATCAAGATCCCCCAAAAGGGGATCGTCATCATCGAAGACGACGTGGAGATCGGTGCAAACACAACTGTGGACCGAGCTGCATTGGGCGAGACCATCATCAAGAAAGGAACAAAGATAGACAACCTCGTTCAGGTTGCTCACAGTGTGGAAATAGGAGAGGACAGCATCTTTGCCGCACAGACAGGGATTGGCGGGAGCTCGAAGATCGGAAAGAATTTCATTGCGGGCGGCCAAGTGGGAATCCCCGACCACATCACGATCGGGGACAACGTCATTATCGCCGCGAAGTCGGGCATCACAAAAAACCTCCCCTCCGGCTCCTTTGTTTCAGGAAGTCCACATCTCGACATCAGAATCTGGCGCAAAGCCTGGGCCGCCATTCCCCAGCTCTATGATCTAATCCGGGAATTCAGGAAACTCAGGAAACGTATCGAAGAGCTGGAAAATAAACTCAAACAATAATCCTGCTGCGGAATTCTATCGCCTGGAATTTATGCGATTGACTGGAGGTATTCGTCTATGGCGATGGCGGCCGCTACACCCGAGCCCACCGCTGTGGCCACCTGATCAGGACAGGCATCGGTCAGATCTCCAGCAGCATAGATCCCGGGTTGAGATGTCTCCATCTTTTTCCCCACGACGATCTCCCCCCATTCGTTGAGCTCAAGAAGGTCTTTGACAAAGTCTGAATTAGGTTTTGTCCCGATGGAGACAAACAGACCATCCACCTCGAGCTCGGCCAGTTCTCCCGTTTTGACATTTTTGACGGTAAGGGACTTAAGGGTAGTGCCTCCCAAAATCTCTTCGATCACCGTATCCCAAATCACTTCAATTTTTTCCTGGGTGAGTGTCCGCTCTTGAAGGATCTTTTCAGCCCTGAATTGGTCACGCCGGTGGATAACTTTGACTTGGCGAGCAAATTTTGTCAAGAAGATAGCCTCTGAAAGCGCCCAGTTCCCACCTCCCACAACGGCCACAACCTTGTCCTTAAAAAAGAATCCATCGCAGGTGGCGCAGTAGGAAACACCTCGCCCCGTGAATTTCCCTTCCCCTTTGATGCCGAGTCTCCTAAAATTCGTTCCTGTGGCGATGATGACAGTGCGCGTTAGGTATTCATTTTTGTTGCCGCACACTTTCCATAGCCGGCCCTCTCTCTGGAGCTCTTTGACCGTATCGATGCCGATCTTTGCTCCAAAGCGTTCAGCCTGCTTCCGGAAACTCTCCGTCAACTCGACGGGAGCGATCCCTTCGGGAAAACCCGGATAATTCTCGATAAAATCGGTCATAAGGATCTGGCCTCCAGGGGTACCTTTCTCGATGATAAGAGTGTCGAGCATGGCCCGCCCCGTATAAATGGCAGAGGACAACCCAGCAGGGCCTGCCCCCAGTATGATAACGTCGTATATCTGACTCATAGGTGTTTTACGATCGCATCCACGATCTTGTCTTGAGGAAGGGCTCCGATGACGGTCTCCACAACCTCGCCGCCCTTAAAAAGAAGAAGAGCCGGGATGCTCATTATACCGTATTTGGCGGGAACATTCATGTTTTCGTCCACATTGATTTTAGCTGCCTTCAACTTATCCTTATAATTTTGAGCCAGATACTCCACTGTAGGAGTGACCATATGGCAGGGGCCACACCACTCTGCCCAAAAATCCACAAGAACAGGAATCTCTGCTCTGAGCACTTCTTCTTCAAATGTGTCATCGGTCACGTTAAAAATATCTTCGGACAATTTAACCTCCTCTCTTCATTTCAAGTGATCTCTCGTAGAGCCTAACATACTTCTTGGCTGCTTGTTCCCAGGAAAAATCTTCTGTGAGCCCGTTCTGCATGACTCTTTTCCACATCTTGGGCTTTTTGTAACACTGCAGGGCTCGTTTAATAGCCTCAACCAGGGCCTCTGAACTGTACTCACTAAACACAAAACCGTTCCCTTTGATAGTCTTCTCGCTGAATGGCTTCACTGTTTCTCGCAGACCGCCGGTTGCTCTCACAACAGGAACACTGCCATAGCGAAAGCTGTACAGTTGATTCAATCCGCAAGGCTCGTAACGGGAAGGGATCAGAGCGATATCCGCGCCAGCAGCCACCTTATGCAACAAGGCGGGGCTCATATCTACCTTGACCGCCAATCGTCCCGGATGCTGTTTCTGGAGAGATGATAACGCTCTCTCATACTGTTCGTCCCCATGACCAAGGATCACAAATCCCAGGTCCATCTTCATCAACTCGCCCATGGCCTCTAGCAAAATATCGAACCCTTTATTGGCAGTCATGTAGGAGACAACACTGATCAGAGGCACTTCAGGACCGATGGTCAACCCAAACTCCCGGCAGAGGTCACGCTTGTTGATGTCCTTTCCATCCATTCGGGACGCGGAATAGTTGCGTTCAATGTAGCGATCTGTCTCGGGATCCCAGATCTCATAATCCACACCGTTCCGGATGCTGGAAAAAACACTCTTCCTCTGTTTGAGCAGTTCCTGCAAACCAAATCCATACTTGTTTGTGAGGATTTCCCGCTTATAGGAAGCGCTGACGGTGTTGATCGCATCAGAAAAAAGGATACCCGCTTTGAGAAAGTTGAACTTTCCGTTCAAAGATAGCTGGGTGGGGCTGAAATAACTCCAGTTCAAGCCCGTTAGAGACATTGTTTCCGGAGGGAATTCCCCCTGATAGGATATGTTATGGAGGGTGAAGACCGTAGTGGCATTGGAGAGCAGGCTCTTATTTGCATATTGCGCCTTTATGAGCACGGGGATCAATGCTGTCGGCCAATTGTTGCAGTGGATAATATCCGCAGATATTTTTTCCTTGAGAAGAAACTCCAACACCGCTCGATTGAAAAAGATGAAACGTTCATCATTGTCCAGGTACTCGCCCTTCCCTGTTCCGTAGATATTCTCACGTAAAAAATATTTGGCATTATCGATGAAATAGATATCATACTTGCCCAGCTCACTTTTATAAACACGGGCCTTTGCCTTGACTTCACCAAGAGAAATGGAAAGGTTCGAAGCCACGATTTCCTTAGGCAGAGATTCGATCTCAGGAAGCCTGTACATTGGCATGAACACCGAGACCTCCATGCCTAGATAAGAAAGATACTTAGGAAGAGCGCTCGCCACATCCGCCATCTCTCCCGATTTGGCAAAGGGCGCCACTTCCGCAGAGATAAAAATCACTCTCAGCTTCGAACTCATAGCGAAATCATCATAATCTTGGCCCTTTTAAATGTCAATCAACCCCAACCAAGTTTCTCTTGAAGGAGGTCGAAGTAATTCCTTTTTGGCGAAGAGATCAACTGCAGGGTGAGGTGGCTGCGTCTGACCTCGACGGTATCATTCTCCTCCATTAAACCTCCCCTCTGGCCATCGAGGGTAAACCAGACTTCTTCCTCCCCTGTGATAAGCTGGATCTTCAGTGTCGATTCGGCAGAGATGACCATCGGCCGGAAGGAAAGCGTATGAGGACAGATGGGAACGATGATAAAGGCCGGGATATTGGGTTGGATAATGGGGCCACCTGCAGACAGAGAATATGCCGTTGAGCCCGTTGGTGTCGATACGATGAGGCCATCGGCTTTGGATGTGGCGATCTCTTTCCCGTCGATCCAAATGGCACACTGGATCATCCGGCCGAGGGCCCCTTTGTTGATTACAAAATCATTCAAGCAGTAAAAGGTGCCCCCCTTTGTGTCTGCCTCCAACATCTGTCGAGAACTGATAATTTTTGAGTTTCCCTCTAAAAAAGCATCAACGGTCAAGTACATCTCATCGAGCGGGACTTCTGTCAGAAAGCCGAGTCTCCCCAAGTTGACTCCCATAACGGGGACGTTCTTCTGGGCCGCCAAATGAGCAATGCTCAAAAGGGTTCCATCCCCTCCTATTACGATGACGAGATCCACTTTCTCAGGGACATTCTCTCGCGGCACTCCATCATTGCGCTGCAGTTTCATCGCAGCCACATCTTCCAGAAGGCATTCTATCTTCCTGGTCTCAAAATACCGGATCAATTCCACCAGTATTTTATCCACTTGAGGTGCATGAGGTTTGATCACAAAACCCACTCGTTTGATGTTATCCATCCCAAACAGCCTCCTTGATTAATTTCTGGGCCTGTGCATGGGTCAATGTTTCTTTATGCAAGGACCCGTGGACAAAAAATTCTCGATTGCCCTTCTGCCCCCGTACAGACGTCTTCATCAAGCCCTGGACCAGGAATCCCATCCTGCCGACTTGCTGAAGGATCCTCTGCAGAACTTCTACATGCAGATCGGGATCCCGGACAATCCCACCCTTTCCGACCTGTCCTTTCCCCACTTCGAACTGAGGTTTGATAAGGGCAATGAACTCCCCATTTCCTAAGATATTTTTAATGGCGGGCAAGACTTTGAGAACGGAGATGAAGGAGAGGTCCATAGTGATAAGATCGAGAGGATCCAGGAAGTCATCTCGTTCAAGATAACGGGCGTTTTTCTCGATAAGAACGACTCTGGGGTTCTCTCTCAAATTTACATCGATCTGTCTTGTATCCACATCGACTGCATAGACTTTTTTTGCGCGCTCTTTCAGCAGGCAATCTGTGAATCCCCCGGTTGAACAGCCCAAATCGGCAGCGACCTTGCCCTCAGGTGCGATCTTAAAACACCCCAAGGCTTCTATCAATTTCAATCCGCCCCGGCCCACATAGGGCATCGTCTCTTTAAGGAAGATCTCCGTTCCAACAGAAACCAATTGTCCGGGTTTTTCCACACGTCCTTTTTCATAATAGACCAAACCCGCTAAAATGAGGGCTTGCGCCTTATGACGGCTTTCAGCCAACCCCCGGTTGACAACGATCTTATCCGCCCGCTCTTTCATGATATTTTATTCGCTTTCTGAAGCAGGTTCATCGCAATAATGAGTCCCTGAGACTGGAATTTGTTTTGAATAGAATCAGAGGGATGGATTGAACGACATAAAGGCAGATTTTTAACGCCGCACTACTTTCCATAAAATTGCCGTATTTGTTGGGCAAGCCCATCGGGGTCAAGCTTATACATCTTCTTGACCTGGTCGGTTTTCCCGAGAGGATAGATCTCATCGGGAAGTCCGATGGATTTAAATCGGATATCAAATATCTTCTTACGATCCAGAAGCTCCCTGACCGCACTGCCAAATCCCCCTGCAGTGACGCCCTCCTCTACTGTAATAACAACATTTCCGGAACCCGCATAGGAAAGGATCAACTCTTCGTCCAAAGGTTTTGCAAATCTCGCATTTACAACAGCCAGTTCGATCCCATCGTCTTCAAGCTTGTTTGCCGCCTCTAAGGCAGGATGGACCAAGCTCCCAAAGGCTATAAGAACGTCTTTTCCCTTTTTGAGAAGCTCTCCCTTACCAAGAGGGATTTGCTCTAACTTCCCATCTTGAGCGACACCGATGACCTTTCCCTTGGGAAATCTCACTGAGGCGGGATGGCCGTAAGAGAGGGCAGATTTCAGCATGTGCCGCAGTTCATTCTCATCCTTCGGGGCCATAACAATCATGTTAGGAAGATGCCTGAGATAGACGATATCATTGATACCTTGATGAGTAGGGCCATCATCCGGAACGATTCCCGAGCGGTCGAGACCGAAAACGACAGGCATGTCCATGAGGCCGACATCATGGTAAAGCTGGTCGTATGCTCGTTGGAGGAATGTGGAGTAGATGGCCACCACTGGCTTATACCCGCTAAGGGCTAATCCTGTGGCAAAATCGACAGCATGCTGCTCGGCAATCCCCACATCAAAAAATCGGTCCGGAAACCGTTGGGAAAAACCCCGAAGGCCGGTCCCGTCTGGCATGGCCGCTGTTATCGCTACAATCTTTTCATCCTTCTCAGCCAATTTAACCATGGCCTCTCCAAAAACAGCCGAATAGGTCGTCCTCCTATCCGTACTTATCGACTCTCCTGTCTGGATATCAAAGGGAGATGCGGAGTGAAACTTAGCAGGATTGTTCTGTGCGAAAGGATACCCTTTGCCCTTCTTGGTGACACAGAGGATCAGCACAGGTCCCTCATGGGCCTTAGCATCCTTAAACACCTCGATTAATGAGCCAAGACTGTGTCCCTGAACAGGACCGATATACCGGACGCCCAATTCCTCGAAGAGCAAACCTGGAAAGAACGTTTTTTTAATGACTTCTTCAATCGCACGTCCGGCTTTGATCATGGGCCATCCCACAGCGGGAATGGCTTTCAGAATCGTCTTTGCATGATCCTTCATTCGCAGGTAATGCTGCCCTGATACAAGATAGGAGAGGTACTTGGACAAGGCGCCGACATTGAGCGAGATAGACATCTCGTTGTAGTTGAGAACAATGATCAATTTCTCGCGAAGATGACCGATCTGGTTAAGGGCCTCCCAGGCCACTCCACCCGTAAGGCTTCCATCCCCAACAACCGCCACTACTTGGTGAGTTTTGTTCTCTTTGTCCCGGGCCACAGCCATCCCAAGGGCGGCAGAAAGCGCCGTGGATGCATGTCCCGTGTTATAGATATCATGCTCACTTTC
This sequence comes from uncultured Eubacteriales bacterium, assembly GCA_964640835.1. Classification (GTDB taxonomy): domain Bacteria; phylum Acidobacteriota; class Aminicenantia; order Aminicenantales; family Aminicenantaceae; genus WTAW01. The sequence goes on along the minus strand of CAZXJE010000101.1, from coordinate 1,486 downwards.
CTCACGGCAGGGAAAACCACTCAGACCATCGAGCTGACGGAGAGTGGAGAATTGCTTCTTTCTCCCCGTTAAGATCTTGTGAGTATAGCACTGATGACCGACATCCCAGATAATTTTATCCTCCGGCGTGTCAAAGACATAATGGAGGGCGATCGTCATCTCGACAACACCCAAATTGGGCGAAAGATGCCCTCCATTCTTGGAGACGACCTCTATGATCAGCGACCTAATCTCCTTAGACAGCTGAGAGAGCTCCTTCATGGAACAATCTTTCAGGTCTTTGGGGCTTTTAATACGGTCAAGAATTGTGTTCATTTTCACCCTTATTTTTCACAATCATAAGCTTCTTGGCAAGAAAGCGAAGCTCTTTAGAAGCAACCGCTCCTCTTTCGAGCGCCTGCAAACCTTCTGAGACAAAGGTATTCAACCTCTCTATCGCCTCATCAAGACCGAATAGAGAAACGGAATTGGGCCTGTAGACGTCCTCCCGCTGTACATCCTCTATAGCATCCGATAGGTCATCTTTAGTCTGAAAGGCCAATCCGATGTTTTCGCCAAATTGAGTGATTGCTTCCATCCGGGACTCATTTGCACCGCCCAGAATCGCGCCGATTCTCACAGAGACTGTGATCAGAGCACCCGTTTTTTTCTGTATGAGCTCATGGAAAAGCTCTTTGGAGATCGTTTCCGGTGTAAGAGTGATATCCAAAAGTTGACCGCCGATCATCCCTTCAGTACCTGCATACTTGCTCAGCTCCGCGATCACCCGCTCTTTTTTCCTATCAGGACTCATCTCAAGGTGAGCAGATGCTATGGCCTCAAAAGCTAAAGTCAGGAGAGCATCCCCGGCGAGGAGAGCGATGTCTTCCCCAAAAGCCTTATGACAGGTGGATTTCCCTCTGCGGAAATCATCATCATCCATAGAGGGAAGGTCATCATGGACCAGAGAATAATTGTGGATAAGCTCCACCGCGCAGGCAAAGGGCAGTGCCTCCTCAGTGCGGACACCAAATTCTTCCCCCGAACACAAAAGAAGAAGAGGGCGGAACCTCTTCCCTCCTCCCAAAACAGAGTATCTCATCGCCTGGTAAAGAAGAGAATCGCCGCGAGAGAGGATGCTTTCCAGCTCTCTATCGATCGCTTTCTTTTTTTGGGCTAACCGGAGTTCGATGCTCATGATCCTTCAAAAGGGGAGTTCTTCGTCGCCCCCAGAACTGGGATTCTCCTCGCTCTCGGAGTCCTCAGTTTCCTCTTCCTCATCTGAAAGAGAAAAGGGTTCCTCTTTTATCTCCCCCTTTTCATCCTTCAGAAGGATGGCGATCTTTTTCTCGGCTCTGTCCAGCTCTTCTCTCAAAAACCTTGCCAGTTTCACCCCTTTTTCAAAAAGGGAGAGAGATTCATTGAGCGAAAGCCCCCCTTCTTCCATTTTTTCCACAATTTTTTCTAACTCAGCCAGAGATTTCTCAAAACTCTTTTCACTCATCCC
>CAZXJE010000100.1:0-11628 GCA_964640835.1 uncultured Eubacteriales bacterium | reverse complement strand
ATGTAGGGTCCGTTCCCCGAACGGACCGTTTGGGAAACGGTCTCTACTTTGCACAGATAAGGTGACCGTCCCTTTTTATTATTTTCGTGCTTGACAATACGACAATTGTCGTCTATATTATAGACGACAGGTGTCGTTAATAAAGGAGAGCATGTGATGGCCAAAATAAAACCACGAAAACTTTCCCCCGCCAATCTCGAGATCATGAAGATCATCTGGGAAAAAGTTGAGGTCACGGTGAATGACGTGTTTGAAGCCGTCAATGCCAAAAGAAAGGACAAGCTACGCCGCACAACCATCCAGGTCCAAATGGGCCGCCTCGAAGAATACGGATGGTTGACACACAGAAAGGAAGGCCGGACTTATTTTTACTCTGCGGTCGCAGAACAGCAAAAAACGAGACAGGACATCCTCAACGACATCAAAACCCGGGTTTTCGGCGGCTCACGTGCAGAGCTTGTCAAATGCCTCCTCGAGGACAAAAATGTGGCGCCCGAAGAGATCGACGAGCTGAGGACTCTGCTCAAAAAAATCAAGCGAGAATAAGCTATGATTTTCCTACAAAACGCACTCACAGCCGAGAGTATACTAAACCTGGCCTTCAAATCTCTCTTCATCTTGCTTCTCGCATGGATTTTGGCTAGGCTATTCCACCATAAAGCAGCTCCCCTACGAAGTGGAATTATCCTCATGGCTATTGTCATCCTTTTAGTCTTACCCATTCTCAACTTTACATCACTCGTATCCAGGATCCCCTCTCTTACAACAGTACTTCCCATTCCTGTGTCTAGCTCATCCCACCCTCAGGAAGAGATTACTGATCCATCATCCACTGCAACGATAAATTCCCGGCTCGTCCCTCTATCATCTTCATCATCCACACAGAAATCTGTACAAAGAATTTGGCGTCTCTTTGCCTCTCATCAATCAGGCCCTATGTTTATTAAGTTCATAAATAGTCTTGGTATAATCTGGATCTTAGGTTCCCTCATTCTCTTGATAAAACTCACTTATGGCATTTTATCTCTTAAGAAATTTAAAAAAGACCTTGTTGAGATCCACGACCAGAGGATTCTGCAAATTCTCAAAACAGCGGAGAGGTCATTCACAGATCAACCGCACGCCACAGTCTTTGTCTCTCGAAAAATCAGCAGTCCTCTCGCCCTTGGACTCTTCAAACCGCTGATTATCCTTCCTTATTATTTCTACAAGAAAATGGGCGACACCGCGATCAAGGGGATTTTTCTCCACGAACTGTCCCACATATATCATAAAGACCAGATCTCTGGCATCCTACAAAGGCTCGCTTCAGCACTGCACTGGTGGAATCCTTTTATCTATACTTTAAGTGCTAATTTTTCCCGGGCGAGAGAAGAGATTTCCGACAATCACGTTCTCCTCGAGAACGATAAAATAGAATATGCGGAGTGTTTGATCAACCTGGCTGAGAGGACATCTCTCATCAGCCGACTACCGGTCTTAACCGGTCTGGCTTCTCCTCACTTCCCTCTGAAGGAAAGGGTGAAAAATATCTTATCCAAGGAGAGGATTATGGAAACAAAACTTAAAAAATCGACCACTCTGATGATTGCCCTCATTGCTTTGTTTATCGTTGGGGCAATCTCCGGCCACAGATTGACTTTTGCATCAGCGGAAAAAACCATCAAACCGGATCTTTATGCTAAAGTCACAGCAGAAATCACCCCAGAAGCCGTGCCAGAACCTACAGCCAATGCAGAAGCCACTGCTAAGATGACACCTTTGTCAACTCCACAAAAGAACACGGAAAAGGTCGACAAACAAAAAAGACCTGAAAGGAAGATCGTAAAACCAAAATTAGTGAAAAAGGTCGAACCTGTTTATCCTGACGAAGCTAAAAAGGCCGGCCTTGAGGGTGCTGTGGTTGTGGAAGGAGTAACAGACGAAAAAGGGAAGGTCATCGAAGCGAAGATACTCAAGGGCAAACATGAGCTCCTCAATAAAGCAGCCATAGTCGCTGTCAAACAATGGGAATACAAACCATTCATAATCAATGGCAAATCCATCCCTGTTGAATTCACGGTCACAATGAGATTTAACCTGGACGAAAAAGATAAAACCATCACAACAGACGAGTATGTCAATGCAGGATTCAGCGTGGATGTAGTCAAGCTGCCCGACGATGTCGAGCTCAAATTGATAAAGAGAGTAGAGCCGAAATATCCAAGAGAGGCGCTAAAGAAACTTATTGGAGGCGAGGTCGTTCTCGAGGCGCTCATCGATAAAGAGGGAAATGTGATAGACGCCAAAGTGATTGAAGGCGAACACGAGATACTCAATAACGCAGCTATCGATGCTGTAAAACAGTGGAAATATGAGCCCTACAAGGAGAACGGGAAACCGAAAAAAGTACGGTACAAACTGACCGTCGATTTTAAGGTGAGATAATAGATCAATAATTATTCAGATACGGAAACGTTCGAGACACACCCAGAGTCCTGAACGAAGGATTCGGTGGTGAAGCCATAACTCCGCAGGCAAGCGCTTGCCGAAAAAAAGGGGGGCTGCAAATGCAGCCCTCTCAAAAGAGCTTTCTGAAAACAGCTTTACGCTTACTTTCTATTTATCACCAGACTTACGGTCAGGGAAATTCCGCAATTACTGCTGTTCGGGCATATACGAAAGATCACGCCAAAACACACCAAAGTCATTCCAGAACTATAGGGGATGCTTTGGGATTTAGGGGATTGATGCGGGCGGCCAAAGAGAAAAGGAAAGGATATTTGCTCTTGAGATGTTCTGTATAGGCGATCCACTCCGTTATAATCATGGAATAGGCTCTTCGGATATCTATTTTAAGGTGAGCAATATCAGTTTCGGGAAGATCCTTGAACGATTCCCGAAAACTCAATTCTTCGGAGAGATGGAAAACAGCCCAAAGCAGATTTGTAAAGCGTTGATTTTCAAAAATATTTGGATTCTCCAGAAGTCGCACAAGAAAAGAGTGTTTCATCTTGAGAAAATCGTGGAGCTCTTTTAATCTCTCCGAGTCGAAGACAATACTGTATTTGAAAGATTCAGCCTTGGATTTCGCCGCAAGGAAATCTTTTCTATTCCATTTTGGATTTATAAGAACCTCCCTCTCCAGCTCATCGGCATTTTCCACAAAATCACTGAATTGGTGTAAGAGTTCCATTCCAACCTCGCTGAAAAAAGTGCCGATGACCATATTCAGTTTCTGAAGTATGGCCTTTTTTTCTCTTATGGATAGAAGTCGCTCGATGATCAGAAGGACTAAAAGAACATCGATAAAAAGGAATCCGAAATCTCCGATCATATAGATAAAGATATGATGCGCATCATGGAAAATAAAATAGTGAATCGTATAGAACACCGCAGAAGCCAAGGCAAGAAGCAAAGCAATTCGAAACGTCCAGCTTTTAAATATTTTTTTCATTGAGGCACCTCCATTCTGATTTATTCAATGATGGCGTATAAATGAAAACTCAGAGAAACACTTTATGGCAAAACTCAACAATTGGCAAGTTACAGCAACGATTCCCAAGCTAGACAGGCTTGCTTTAAAATATGATGATCAGCTATTCATAACTTGTGGCATCGATGAGATCCATGAACAAAGTTTTTGACTTTTTCTGAAAATTCCTTGGTGACTTGTGCATATCGCGGTGCTTCTGATGCGGACACCCACCAGAGCCCAATGCGCTCTGTGTCTAAACCCAGAGTCCCCAGAATATGCTGAAGCATCACACTTTAAAAAATAACAACGCAGATTCTTGTCTTGACGATCATTCACAATCCCAGAGTACTTGAGTATGTTTAGATGTTGAGAAATGTTCGGCTGTGTGGCATCAAAAAGATCTTTGATGTCATTCACACATCTTTAACCGCTCATCAAGATTTCCACAATGTAAAGGCGAATGGAATGGGCCAATTCCTCGCCGTCACCCTAATGGTGGGGTGGGACGTGTCGGCTCGTGAATAATCCAGGCGAATTAGGAAGATCCTTCGCAGGAGATTCGTATTTCCAGAGTTTAAGACCTAGCTCAGATGGTGTGGTGGCAGGCGGGACTAAAGCATTGTAAACCTTGCGCGCCAGTAGCTGGCACCGCAAAAAAGCCCTGGTCGCCTTCGCCCAGTAGTAAATCCCCTCCTCCTCGAGCGGTTTTTTTGTCAGTGAAAAACCAATGCTTCCGGGGCCCCGCCAAAAATCGCCTTTTGTCCATTCGACAACTGCTTGGTTGAAGATATCATCCAAAGGGGCATAAGCAGGATTTTGGTAGTCGAGTTTTCGCAGCTCCCTTTCTGCAAGAAAAAGGTCTATCTCTGCCTGGTACTTGGCTGCCCGCATCACCTCTGCAGGACTCGGGCCGAGCTTAAGCCGGAAGAATGCGCGGGTAGCATCAGCCAACCAACGCGACCCATGAAACGCTTTGGGATGGCTCAGAGTCGGCTGTTTCGCCGCATAGGTCGTTGAAAGGAGATACAGTTTATCTTCGGGGACGGTAATAGTCACATAAGCGTTCGTCACATGGCCGAGGGTTGCCCACCACTCGCAATCGCCTTTTTCGTAATGATCCATAGCCTTTTTTTCCCATACATCAGGATGGGCTTTCACAGGCAGAGGGCGGCTGCTAAACCCCCACACCATTTTCATAAACTCGAGATCGATTTGTCCATGATAATCAGAAAAAAGGTTATGCACAAAAAGATTCCGGCTGACACTAAAATCCCTGCAGGGAGCGACTCCCTTCTTAAGCCACCCCCCATGTTCGATGTATTCCTGTCCTTCACCTCCAAGTTCTTTTACAAGAAGCGTGTTCGTTGCGTACATAAAATCCTTTTCCCCGCAATCACCCGGTTTCCGGATTATGGCAGGACTATCAGACCTTTCTATGACGAGTGCACTGCCCTCCTTATCCACCCAAAATCCCCCTGTGCCGTAGTATCCTCCTCCAGAAAAATCCCCTGTCGTCTCATAACTCAGTGTCATCCTGACTGCGTCCTCGGCATTACTGGCGTAACGAAGCGTATGCCTGATGGCAATGTCACTCTGAATTCCATACCGGGGCTTTTTCCCCTGCGCCTGCGCTGTTTGCGTGACACCATGATGGACATAGACAAGCCCCTTGTCGTTCATCCCCGAATGTCCGCCGGCCGAAGCCCACGGCCCAACGGCATAGTAAGGCGAATGAATATAGGCATTTCCATCCTCAGGAAAACAAACAATAGTCACGTTGAAATGGTCAGCCCCATCAGAGCTACCGGATGTGATGACTTTGCCGTCTTTGGTTGCTGTTCCCCAAACCGCAGCACTCCCACATTTTGATGGAGTTTCTTTTTGTGACGATTTTTGCAGCACAAGATGAGGAGGATTTTGCATCAATATATCAGTAGGTCTCTCCTTCTCGAGTTCCTCTGGATAACCAGTCTGGTCGGCAGGTGTTTCCAAATATCCATCTTTATGAACTCCTAAACAGAACTGTGCGAGGACCTGATCGTACGTTAGAGGCACCCCTCTATCCTTAGCTCCTTGAACCATTCCTTCAAAGAATCCGATCATTTCTGGGGCATGCTTTTTGATGTACCACTCATAACCTTTCAGTGCCCTGAGTTGACCATCACTGAAATCGCATTCCAGAAGCTCCAGAATCCAAGGTGCAAAGATCTGTGCCAGTTGCTGGGAATACTGATACCCCATCTCAAAATCTGATCCCTGAAGGATCACCACCGGACGCGCCCAAGGAAAAATCGGAACACCATCCACAAACTCGATCTCCGGCCCTTGATCGAGATCAAGAGGATTGACCTGAGTTTTGGAAAGTTTTGCGCCCTGAGTGCCACACTCACTCCCATTTTCATCAAGAGCAGAAAGAGAACAAACGAGATGAAGAACAAAGACAAAAATGGCCAATACAAAAGTTCCTTTTCTGATTATCGTCATTATTGTCCCTCCTTCATTGACTGTAATCTTTACAGCCATGCGGATCACATGTCAACAATATATTCGGGATATCCGCGGATCAGCATGAGTCCATATTATCCCCATAAACCAAAATTCAATTTGACATGTGCTGTCAAGTCAGATTTAATAACTACAAGTCAAGAGGGTTTTTCATCGAGAGAGAAGGAGGGAGTGTCATGAAAAGCAAAACATCAATTTTAATAATTTTGGCTGTGTTTTTTCTTTCCAGCTTCCTTATCGCACAAGAGACAGAGACGCAAAAAATCGAGCTGCCCCAAAAGACACTCGAATACAAGGTAGAGCGTGGTGTCATAAACACACTCAGCTGGATATTCGCTGGCATCGCCTACGCCAAATCGAAGGGCGACACTCCCGAAGATTTTGCGCGATATGGCTTTAAAGCATGGGGTTCCTATTGGAAGGATTTGGATATTAAGGCATATATCCAAAAATGGCACAGGATCTTCTCAACAGACTTTCATTTCAAGATGGAAATTTTAAATGCGACCGAAACATCAGTCGAGGCAAGAATGACCATTTTTGCACAAAGATGTGCCGAAACATTTGCAGTGAGTGGTGTCACAGAAGAGGAATACGTTCGATTCATTTCCACAGCGATCTCGAGTATGGCCGAGTATCTAGACTGGAAATGCAAGCAAAAACTCGAAGGCGATTGGCTTTACGTTACTGTGAGCGAAAAAGAATAGCACGAGCACCAGAAGTCTGGACCTTGAATCCAGCCTACAACAGTTCGGGCGCAGTCATCGGGAGTTTCGACACAGGAGTCAGCCTGGCTCACGACGATCTCTACTCCCGCTACAGGGGGAACCATACGACTAGCTGGTTCGATCCCTACGGCGAACATGCCACTCCATATGATTTCCACGGCCATGGCAGCCCCACACGTCACGGGAGCTGTAGCCATCCTGAGGTCTATAAATCCTTCATTGACAGTGGACCAACTGGAGTCTGCTTTGACTCTTGGGGCCAAAGATCTGGCAGCCCCTGGTCCTGATAACGACTCGGGAGCAGGTCGTATGGACCTCTATGTCTCGTCGCAAATCGCAATTCTGGGACCAGACTTTCCCGTGGCCAAAGCTATAACCACCGAACCTGTGGCTACCGAGGTTGGCCCCACATCGGGGACCATCACGATAAGCCGATCCGGAAGCACAAGCAATAACTTAGAAGTGGAGTTCGCCATTTCAGGCACGGCCACTGCAGGGAGTGACTATATCCCCATTCCTGAGAGTGTGACTATCCCATCCGGTTCTGAATCGGCCTCTATTCAGATCACGGCGATCGACGATCCTTTGGCGGAGTTCGATGAAACCGTAACCATAACGATAACCTCTGATCCTGCATACATCGTCTCTGGATCGAATACAGCGACAGTGACCATCGAAAGTGATGAACTTATCGCGGACCTAATCATCTCATCACTGACCACTCCAACCAAAGCGGGAGCAGGACAGAGTATTTCCATCACAGAAACCACCAAAAACCAGGGTGAGGGGGCAGCAGATCCCTCCTCAACCCAGCTCTTCCTGTCAAATGACACAAACATCGATGAATTTGACATCCTGCTCGGAAGCCGCAGTATCCCTGCACTGGCAGCCGGAGCTAGCAGTTCCGGATCGACCACCCTTACGATTCCGGAGGGTACGATAGCCGGAAATTGGTACATTGTTGCCATGGCTGATGGCGAAGACGCTGTGACCGAAGTCTACGAGACCAACAACAGATACCCACGTTTTTTAAAGATCAACTAACCGACAACTAAACAGATGTCCAAACTGTCCATTCGGGGAATGGACCCTGCATCAGAGAGGTGAACCAGCAATATGTAGGGTCAGTTCCCCGAACTGACCGAGTATAGGAATTCGGGGAGATTTGGTTTATTTATACTTGAAGTTTTTTTGAACAGTACGATTGTTAGAGAGGTGTTCTCGCTCTTTTTTCGTTATTTTGATGACAACACCTTTCTTTTTCTTTTTCTTCTTACGGTCCTTACTGTCTACGATTGAATCAAACATGGCTATACCCTTTTCGGCTTTACACTTATACCTTCATCTCAATTCTCAAAACTGTAGAAGCCACATGTTTTGATCGAGAGACTATTATTCTATCCCCCAATAAATCGGTCAATAACCATTTAAGATGAATTCAGGGGTGATTTTTATCACCCTGAATTATTCATAAAAACTGCCGATCCCATCACTTTTAAAACATCAATATTTTTTATAATCGGCATTTTTTCCCCTACGGGCGAGCTGATCTCACTACAAAGCCTTCGTTGTAGCCCATTCGAGGTAGTTCACTACATCTTCATGGGCCACGGCCTCGCCTTTGCAGCGACCTCAACTCGTGAATAATTCAGGATAGCTATACGGTCCCCGGAATTTACGGTTTATTCGTAGCGTAAGGAGTCTACGGGATTAGCCAGGGCAGCACGGATAACTTGGAAAGTGATCGTGATTAGGGCAATAAGCAAAGCCAACACAGCAGCCAGAATAAACGTCCACAGCGAAATGCTCGTCCGGTAGGCAAAGTTTTCGAGCCATTTGTTCATCACATAGTAGGCTATGGGCCAAGCGATCACATTGGCCAAGATCACCCACTTCGTGAACTCCTTAGAATAAGCAAAAATTATGCGTGAGGAAGAAGCCCCCAAAACCTTCCGGATGCCGATCTCTTTAGTTCTCTGCTCGGCTGAGAAGGCCACCAGTCCAAACAAGCCTAAACATGCGATGATGATGGACAGGACCGAAAATGCGCTAATGAGATGCCCGGTCCGCCATTCAGTCTTGTAGAGCTGGTCCAAGTCATCGTCCAAGAATACATATTCAAAAGGCCGCTCGGGCACAAACTCCTCCCATTTGCTCTTCAAGAAAGCCAATGCCCTACTAATGTCTCCAGGATTCAGCCGAACAGAAAGAAACCGCGATCTGGATCCTCCTGCTGTTAGATGTCGAATTCCGATGGGCTGGATGCGTTGGTGAAGCGAGTGGAAATAGCTGTCTTTGAGAACGCCGATCACGCTCAATGTTCTGTACTGGTCTTTTTCCGGCCCCCTTATCCTTTGACCGACCGGGTTTTTCAATCCCAGCAATCGCACACCTGTCTCATTAAGGACGACGGTGTCCTCCTCTCTGGAAGGATCCGAAGAAAAATACCGCCCACTCATGAGATCCAGACCGAAAGTCTTGACAAAATCATGATCGGTGATGAAGGTTCCCATGATGTGCATCTCATCTCCCGGCGCATCCAATTGCTTATAAGCCAAGTAAGCAAAGGGTTTTCCAGGATAGGAACTGGATATGGATGCACTCATAATGCCGGGATGCTTCACGATTTCCTGTTTAAAAGCTTCTTGTCGCTGCGCTAATACAAAGGCCCTGGGAATCATAACAATGTGTTCCTTATCAAATCCCAGCTGTTTGTTCCGGACAAACTGCATCTGGCTGTACACAACAAATGTCCCGACCAGAAGGACAATAGATACAGAAAACTGGAAAAGCACCAGTCCATTCCTTACGAACGGGTGTTTGACCTCGGCTTGAAGCTTGCCCCTGAGCACAGAGATCGGACGGAAAGATGTCAGGAAAAAAGCCGGATAGATCCCTGCCAAAAATCCAACAACAAGAATGATGCCGATTGTTGCAGGAAGGAACCACCAGTTAATGAAAAACGGAGGGCCAATTTCTTTAGCGGCAATCCTATTAAATAGAGGAAGAAGAATCTCGACGAGGGCAAGAGCGATCGCCAAAGAAAAAAAGCTCAATAGAATGGATTCGGTCAGGAACTGCCGGATAAGCTGTGCGGGGCGAGAACCGAGGACTTTCCGCATACCCACTTCCCTCGCCCGGATGGAAGAGCGTGCCGTTGAGAGATTCATGAAGTTGATGCAGGCGATAAAGAGGATGAAGATGGCGATGATCGAGAAGACAGTGATATACCTGAAATCACTGTTAGGCTCCATCTCATGTATCATATGGGATTGGAGATGAATATCAGTGATAGGTTGGAGGTGGATCTTGCTAAATCCACCCAAAGCTAGATCTTCTTCATAAGTGAAGCCATAAGTGGTCTCGAAATGAGGAGCGAAGTATTTCTCGATGATCCTGATAAATTTGAGATCGAGCACAGTGGAATCTACTCCTTCCTTCAAGAGGATATAAGTATAGAGGTTGGGCCAGAGCCATTCTTGGCTGAGACTCTGATCGAAAGTCACGAGAGAACCAATGAAATCGAAATGGAAATGAGAGTTTCGGGGAATGTCCTTGGCCACTCCTGTAATGAGGAGGTCTGTACCTTCACCCATCTGAAGAGTCTTTCCTAAAGGGTCTTCATCGCCGAAATATTTCTTAGCCATCGATTGAGTGATGACCATTGTGCGAGGTCTATCGAGTGCGGTTTTGGGATCGCCGGAAACGAGAGGGATGGTGAGGACTTCGAAGATGTTTGCGTCGGCAAAGACCACACGACTTTCGTTGAAGCCATTATCTTTGTAGCGGAAAAATCTTGGGCTATCGTCACTGATACGTGTCGCATGGAGGATTTCTGGGAATTCATCGCAAAGCGCCTTTGCCAGCGGAGCTGGACTCATGGCAGTGAAAGATTCTGTGCCGCCACCCTTGCCATGTTTAATGACCCGGTAAATCCTGTCGGCATTTGTATGGTAGCGATCGAAGCTGAGTTCGTCCTTGACCCAGAGGAAAATGAAGAGTGTGCAAGCCATCCCGACGGACAATCCGGCAATGTTGATAACAGTATAGATCTTCTGTTTACGCAGGATACGGAGAGCGATCGTCAAGTAGCTTTTAAACATGATTCTCTAAAATTTAGAGCAATAATTATGCCATCTTCCAATTCGGGGAGAGAACTTTTAATTTAGCAGATTCTGCACCACATATCTAGTTCTATGCTGTTCGGATATGGATAGAAATTGTCCTGAAACGGACAACTATGTCCCTTTCGAGGTGAGTCTAAAAGAGGAAAGCTTGATTCAATATGATTTGAGAAAATCCAATCCCGGCTGACGTCATAGAGAGTAATGAGCGAATGAGAGCAATAGCAGATCATAAACAAAAAACCTAAACACACTTGCAAAATATCCCTAACAATGATATCCTATTTGTACAATTGTACAATAGTAAGAGCGATGCAATGAATTATATCGTCGATACTTCAATAATAATATCCGTTATTGCCAATGAAAAACACAAGAATACACTTATTGAAATAACAGAGGGAGCTGATTTGACTGCACCATCTTCTCTTCATTGGGAAGTAGGGAATGCGTTCTCTGCTATGATTAGACGAAGAAAAGTGTCAAGGCAAAAGGCTATTGCAGCTTTAGCATCATACCATGATATTCCTATTCGTTTTTCTGATATCGAACTGGAGACAGCCCTTGAATTATCGGCAAATCTCAATATTTACGCCTATGATGCCTACATTATAGGCTGTGCCCTTAAGCATAAATATCCGATCCTAACTCTTGATAAAGGTCTGGCGGCTGCAGCCCGAAGAGCGGGCGCGACCGTTAAGGAGGTGGAACTATGACGATTTTTACGTTTTCAGAAGCCCGTCAGAAATTCGCCTCTGTTCTCGACAAAGCCCGTACTGAGGGCAAAGTCCTTATAAAGAGGAAAGATGGCTCT
>CAZXJE010000099.1:1868-11668 GCA_964640835.1 uncultured Eubacteriales bacterium | reverse complement strand
GGTGACAAAAGGGGGACAGGCTACTTTTTTAATTACCTCTGGAAAAAGTAGCCTGTCCCCTTTTTGGTTTTTGGTGGTGTTGTTAATAGATAAGTGACGTGCTATTGTGTTCTCTCAAGATCGCTCTCTCGAGTCACATGCAATCACTGGACACACTTTATAAAAAACATCTCGAAACAAAAACCCAGTGGATGGTCACCCAGCTTGATGGAATTGGTCTATCCCATCTTTGCTCCAAGATCATACCATCACCCCTCAGCGATGGTTTCAGAAACCGAGCAAAATTCAGAGTCTTTCATGGCAAAAACGAAATGAGGACAGAAGGAACAGATCCCATAGACGGACCTGTGGAATTCGAGAAGTCGTTATGGATTTTTCCTGACTGGAGCAAAAAAATTGTGAGAAATGTGGTCGCGTTTATCCAAAAGGATAACAAGGATTTTGTAGTCGATGGTTTTGAGGTCCAATTGGCACACGGGAAGAAAAATGTCCATACGACATTATCAGTGAAGAGGTCAGTCACACATTCTTACGAGGACCTTGCATTGGCCTTGTTAACGAATATCCCAGAGATCGTCGGCGTGGCCATTCCTTCGCAAAAACTGGAGATCGGGGAAACCCATCTGGATCACTCCATCGGCGGGAAAGATTTCTGCGCTCATTATGCTTCCTTTTTTCAATCCAACCTGCACCTCACTCCTCAGTTGTTGGAAAATGTGGGTCGAATATGCAGAAAAATAGCCTTCCGGGAGGTTTTTGATCTTTACTGTGGAGTGGGATTGCTGTCTCTGTCAGTGGGTGAAAAAAACGCCAAGATCATCGGGATCGATACCAACAGGATGGCCGTTGAAAGTGCGCAAAAAAATGCCGACCGCATGGATTTCCGCTTTGCAAAATTTTCCGTGATGTCCGTTGAGCGATCTATCCGGACCACAAAAATCGGCACCTACGGCCTGGTGCTTGCCAATCCCCCAAGATCTGGCTGTCCCCCCACGGTCATAAATGCCATTGCGTCTCAAAATCCCAAGCATGTTCTCTTAGTCTCCTGTTCTCTGAAGACTCATGTCCCTGATCTTGAGGAATGGAAAAAGTGTGAGTATCAAGTCCTTTCTTTCAAAGCCTTCGACATGTTTCCATTCACTGATTTTTTAGAAACAATGACTGTGTTGGAGAGAAAAGGCTAGAATCTTAAAACACATATTGCCACAACTTGTCTTATTCTTTATAATCTGACACAAACAGAGAAATGAGAGCTAATCAAATGGGCATTCTCATATTCAAATTTCTATTGCCCCAAAAAAAGATCTAGACCTATGAGCAGAAGAAATCGGCTGTTGCTATCCTTTGCATTATTTATTTTCGTTATTATTATCGGCGTAACAGGTTTCAAAATCCTGGGAGGAAAAGATTGGTCTCTCCTCGACAGTCTATACATGACGGTCATCACGTTGTCCACTGTTGGATATGAAGAAGTGTCAGACCTGAATGCAAATCCAGCAGCCAGAATCTTCGCCGTCGTGTTTATCCTTCTTTGCGTAGGGACCATTGCCTTTGCTGTCTCTTCGATCACCAGTTTTATTGTCGAGGGTGAGCTAAAAAACATCCTTGGGAGAAAGAGAATGGAGAAGAAAATTTCTAAACTAAGAGATCATTATATAATCTGTGGGGCTGATGAGACAGCGCAAACGATCATAATGGAGCTCATCCTGACCCAACGACAATTTGTTGTCATAGATCCTTTGGAGGAGAATCTCAATAAATTGACCACTCTAGGAGATATTCCTTTTATTCAGGGAGATCCCGCAGAGGATGATGTGCTGATATCCGCAGGAATCGCCGAAGCTAAAGGGATCCTGATGTCGCTACCTACGGATGAAGCGAATCTCTTCGTCACCCTCACGGCGCGGAATCTTAGTCCTGACGTAAGGATCGTGACAAAGGGGATCCACCCAAAATCCCATAAAAAAATCAAAAAAGCGGGAGCAAATGCTGCTGTTTCTCCCACCTTCATCGGTGGAATGCGCATGGTCTCGGAGATGGTCCGCCCCGGTGTTGTCAGCTTCCTGGATAAGATGCTCAGAGAGCGGGATGTTGTGCGGCGTGTCGAAGAGGTTTCCTTGAAATCTGGCTCCAAGATCATCGGGCAAACCATCGCGGATTCAAAGATCACCGAGATCAAAGAAGCTCTTCTTGTTGCTCTCAAACGAAACACGGCAGCGGCTTATGAGTTCAAACCGCCCCTTGATACAGAGCTCAAGGAAAACGATGTTCTGTTCTTTATCACAACTCCTGAAGGAATCAAGGAAATTGAGAAAATAGTCGGAGGGAATTAGGAAGAGTTTGTCTCGTCCTCGGATTCTCCAGGAAGCTGTTTCGGCTCCTCGCCACTCACGACCTCCAGCTTATCTGCAAACCGCTCCAACCGTTTGTCTGCATCGTCAAATTTTGTCTTGGCGTTTACGAGGTGACTGCCCAGAACCTGAAAATCCTTCTTGAATCTCCCCAAATCACCTTGAAGTCTTGAGAGAGATTGAAACAGCGACTGGGCCTCTTTTTCGATCTGGAGTCCTTTAAGGCCGAGCACAATAACCTGTAAATAGGCATAGAACGAATTTGGAGAGACAGGGATCACTCTTTTTTTGAGAGCTTTTGAATAAATGCTCCGCTCCTCACCGAATGTTTCATCCTTGAGGATCGTTTCGTAATAGACATTCTCGGCCGGGATGTACATCAAGGCGAAATCAAAGGTGCCTTCGTCGGGGAGGATATATTTGTCTGCAATCTCTGTAATATGTTTTTTAACATCGGCAACGAATTTTTTCCTCAAGTCTTCTTTGTTCTTGTCGTCTTCTTCGCTTGTGTATTTTTTAAAGTTTTCAAGAGGGAATTTTGAATCGATGGGGACGAGGTTATTCCCGATCTTTATAATGGCATCCACCTTCTCCCCACTTTTAAATTTGTACTGGAGAGCAAAGTGAGCAGGGGGGAGGATCTGTGCCAGCAGATCTCCGAGAAAGAGTTCTCCAATGCCCCCTCTGAATTTTGGGGCGCGAAGGAGATTCTCCAGGTTGGAAATATCTTTTGCTTTGTCGAGGACTTCACGCGTTACTTCTTCCATCTTTCCCAGATTTTTTTTCACATCTCCCAGTGTGGTGCCGATATGACCCGTTGTCTTCTGAAATTGACCACTCATGTTTTGGAGCTGTAAGTTCATATTCTGGGTGAGCATCCCGATCTGTTGCTGAAGCAGATCGATAGCTTTGTCCTCCTGCTGGGCCTTTCTTATATCCTCGATCTTCTCTGAAGTCTTTCGCATCGACCAAACCAACAGAAAAAAAATCAGGAGAACTGCTGCACCGAATATGATGAGAAACAGGTCGAGATTCATTGTGTGTTTGCGCTCTTGTGTGTCATTATAAAAATTGTGTTCTTTGGAGTAAAGCAAAAATGTAGAGACTATTCCTTTAATGGACCAAAATAATTGACAACAATCCACGACTTAACTAAAATATGGGATACTTTTGGCCCGTTAGCTCAACTGGTAGAGCAGCAGACTCTTAATCTGGAGGTTGAAGGTTCGAGTCCTTCACGGGTCACTCCACTTTCCCCTGTAAAAAGCCAATTTTGATTTAGCCTGAGTTAAGTTAATTGAGCCATTTTTAGTCATTTTATCCAGACCGTGTCCACACGGAATTGTGTCCATTTCTGTTTGGGCAGTGTGGCGGAGTTGGCCGATTCTGGCCTCAACTATTGACTGAACTTTACTCCTGTTAGATATCCTTTTTCAGCTTTTCTCACCCACACAACTCTGACGAATTTTTCGACGCTCCGGTTCTCTTCCTTGGGTAGTTCATACTTCACCTCAAGAACTGTTCCCGGCGGAAATTCTTTGTTCAGAATGAGACACATCCCCCCCTGACTCATGTCCTGAATGATACCCACCACTCCTGACGGAACGAGCTCTCGGTAGCTCATGTTTGTATAGATTTCTTCGCGAGGATATTTGCGTTTTTCTTCGGGATTTTGAAAATTATCTTTCATCCGGCCCCCTTACAATATTGCGCTTTTAGATGACATTCTGATGATACACTAAATTACCGGCTCACTTCAAGAGGCTATTCTTTGCACTGTAAGAAAGTTGACTTTTAAGCTTACTGGCCTATACTAATGATTGTTACAATGGGGAAAAATATCAGACGAATATCCACATCCGTTTTTGTTGTGTTTGCCTGTGTTGCTCTTCTCTCTGCCCAGAGTCTCGTCGAGATCGCTAAAAAAGAAAAAGAAAGAAGGGCCGCTCTCAAAGCTAAAGGGAAAACAAGCATTGTAGTGACAAACGCAGATCTGAAAAAGCCAACAAGGTTGCCCGTGATCGCTGTTCAGTCCCAGGTTTCATCTTCCCGGGAGGGAACTCAACCAAGCCAACGAATGGTTCCTCGCCCTTCCACTCAGACAACCTCTCAACGAAATTTAGCACGAGAAGATAAAAACCGCGATGTATTTGGATATCGTAAAAACGCTACAAAGGTCATTTTCTCTACAGAATTAATCGAGAATCCCGAATTTGCTCTGAATAAACCCGATGGACAGTACGCCGAGATGTCGATTTTGGGAGCCCTAGAGCTCGAATTCAATGCAACCAACGGACCTGGCGCTGATATCGCCATCTATGCGAGGTCATCAAGCGCCCAAGAGATGTTGGATGGAGGTAATGAAGATGAAGGAGTGCCGCTAGAAGCATCAATGCTCGATTATAAGGAAGGCTTTTGGTATGGAGTTCTTGTTTTGGCTGAGAATGGAGAGTGGGAAGCCATAGGCAGAGGAACAGGCAGGAACAGTCCCGATAGATTTGACCTAGGCAGCATCCAATCTACTCGTAAGATCCGAATCATGTTTAAGCCTCACACAAATGCAGATCTCCCTGCAAAATTTCTTAGAATTCAGCCTGGTGAATTTACTTATGGCATTGACGCAGTAGAGGCTCTCCATTAGATAAAAAATCCCCTTCTGTTTCAAATCATGAAGATTTGAAGGCGAGTTGTTGTCAGACCCGATTTGAATACACCCTTCAGCTGATCAGATTTGGAGATCGTGGTTACTGTTTGCCACCTTTTTGTCGGTGAGCAAGCCGAATTCAGACTCAATGTCGTCGATCATTTTGTCCACTTTGGTTTTTCCGTTGGACCCGTTGCCGTTATTTCTCGAAGACTTTGTGGGCTTCTCAACAGACTCAGCTGTGAATTCGACTTGTTCTTCCACTACAATCTCCTGTGGTTCTTCCATTTCGATCTCTGTTGGATTCTCTACAAGGATCTCTGGCGCGACTTCCTCTACAGTCTCAGAGACAGCTTCCGCTTCGACCTCCTGTGGTACTTCCATAACTACTTCTGATGGTTCTTCCAATACGACCTCTGATGATAAAATTTCTTTAGGCTCTTCTTTGGGAAGTTCATTGACAGCTGACTTCTGAGGAATAGATTTCTCTTCCACCCCTTCCATGGATTTTTTCCCCAGGACATCAAAAATCGTGGCTCGCATCTCCTTTTTCATTATGGGACGTGTCAGGTAAGCCGCTGCACCATAGACCTGGATAGCTTCTTTTTTGAAACGGGCATCCTGGTAGTGATTGGTGAGAATGATAACAGGAATTTTCTTCTTGAATTCTTTTGTGACAATGTTACAAAGAGTGAAGCCATGAAGTTTTGAGAGCATAGGCTCAATGAGGATGAGGTCCGGGCTTTCGATCATCGCTTTTCTCAGGCCTTCTTCGCCATCCGTGGCCGTGACCACGTGGAAACCATCGGCTGAAAGGAATTGAGAGATAAGCTGGAGATAATCAAAATCGGGATCGATGACCAGTACTTTTAGGTCTTTCATTGTAACTCTTTTTAATTGACTCCTGAATCAAAGCTAAACACGTTGCATAGAATTAGTCGTATTTTCATGGGTTAGAATTGAACATTTTTATTTCCTAGAGGATAAGTTTTTTTCCCAGGGGGTGATGAAAAGAATATGGGAAACACTTGACTTTTTTGAGGAGAGTTATAGTATAATATAATAAAATTAAGTAAAGTTAATATTATTTAAGTCATTCATGCTCGACATTTTTTTGAATGATTAGAGAAATCTGATGAGAACAATATGGCTAGGAAGCAAGGTCATCCAACAGTATTCTCTACTAGACATCCAGGACAAACTCCAGATCAGTAAGGTCACAGCTCTCAAATTGGTCCAATCTGGTAAGATCAGAGCCCAGAAGATCGGAAGAAAGTGGTGGATCAATGAAGATGATCTCCTGGAATTCTTAGAGGGAAGAAGAAGTTAGTAGTAGACCTTATTAAAGTCGATGCAGAAAAAATCACTCCTCATTCTTTTTATATTTAACTGTATTCTTTTAGTTGTCACTTGGATCCTGGCTCTTTATTCCTATCCGCGTCTTCCTGATCAGATGCCTTTCTGGATCAACTTTATAGGCCAGCCTCCAATGCTGGCTGAGAAGTCGCCGGTCTTTTTTGTTTACCCGATTGTTCAGACTTTCCTTGTATTCCTTTTCATGGGCATTGCCCATGTTTTGTCTTTGAAAGAGAAGGAGAAATGGCAGAAGAAACTTCTGAAGGATTATGTGTTGTTAAGCCTGATATTTTTTAATTTGATCTTCATACACGTTCTGAGCAGCCTAGTCCTTTTAGCCCACCAAATTAGAGCAGGAATCAACAGAACATATTTTTTTATGACCTTTATCGTTATTCTCCTTCTCATCCCCTACTACAGAATGCGTGCCAAACTTATTGCCCAAGAACATAAAATTGGGCCTTAAAGGAGGAATCATGAAAATCAGAGGATTTATGGTCATCATCCTTCTCGTTGCCATTGTGGTTTTTTTCCTCTACACGTTAAAATCCGGAGGAAATAAGGGCATCCCAGAGCAAATAGAAGCCTTTTCTTCGACAAAACAAACGTTGACGGAAACGAATTTATCCTCTTTGCAGAAGGAAGTCCTTTCCTATATCGTGAGTAACGGGACAACCCCACAGCGCCTGGATGATATCCGCTTCTCGCCAGGGCTCACTACCGGCAAGTGGGATGCGTGGGGAAATAAGATTAAATATGAACGGCTTTCTGACGAAAATTTTCGGCTCACTTCTGCGGGTCATGACGGAGCCTTTGGCACTAAAGATGATATTATAAAAGAATATTAACCTGTGGAGGCACTTACGGTTTTCTAAAGAAGAGTATTTTATATTTCAGCCTCGTCCAAAAGCCTTTTTGCTCCCCGTCTTCAATCACCATTTTTTGTGTGGTTCCCCTGTAAAAGGAGGCCTCTTTGTTTTCGTTTTTGTATTGGAATGTCCTGAGGTCATACTTTCTCCTCTTTTTAGGATGGCTCAAGGTTAGGTAAGCCCGCTCGATTTGAGTCATCATCTCTTTCCGCTCACCTTCAGAGACGAGATTGTAGTGTGCAAGTGAATCTTTCTGGTAGGCTGCTTTTGCGATGATATAGGCTTTTTGGATCTCCTGCTGTGAAGCACTCCTGTTGATGTTCAAGACCTCATAGTGGTCCATTTCTTCGATCTTTTTAAGACTCATGATGCTTTGACCTCGCCTGCCGTCCTGTTGGATTCATTCCTGCCGGTCAATTTTTCCGCGATGGATTTGACAGCATTTGCAGCCTTAGAATCAGGATGATTAATCATGAATGGAGTTTTCCCTTTCAGACTCCAGTGGACGTTTTCATCGAATGGAACCGCACCCATGAATTTAAGCTCCACCACAAGATATTTTTGGACGACATTTGCGATCGATTCACCAAGCAGGACATCGTGCTCATCTCGTGCCTTATTAATTATAAGACATGGATTGAACCTCTGCAATGCCCTGTAGAGAAGATCCGCATAGAATTTATCGTGAGATATGATCTCACTGAAAAAACTGTAGATCGATTTTGAAGTGTCCTGGATCTGATCTGATACCCTTTTGACCAGATCTTGAATGCCATAATGGTCAATGTAGAATTTTAGGATTCTGATGATACAGGATTTTAAAAAATAATAGGCATTCTCGATTGCTGTCGGCTCAGGATTCACTACGAGAATTCCAGGATTGGATAACAGGAAAAAATCGATACAATTATAGGAAGTTCCTGTCCCGATATCGATGATAACTCTCTTGGCATCAAAAGCTTTGATGTGTCTTATAAGTTTAAGCTTTTTATAATAGTTGATATTCGATGTAAAAAGGACATTTTCTGTTCCTTTGATCAGTCTCAACCCTTCAAAGGGCGTGGGGGATATTGTGTCCTGAAGTTTTGCGACCTTGTTCGTGAAAAAGTGGCCCAGATCGATATTGGACTCTTCCATCCCCAAAAATGTGTGCAAGTTTGGCCCTCCCAGGTCAGCATCGATGAGAACAACATCTTCCTTGAGTGAAGAGAGATGGATGGCCAAGCTTGATGATATAAAACTTTTCCCCGTTCCGCCTTTGCCCCCTCCGATGGCCCAGATTGTTCTCTCGGAATCTGAGTGGATCGAGAGCATTGGGACCTTCGGTTCGATATCCATTTTAGCGAAACATTTTAACACACTCACCCTGATTATTAAATAAAAATTGCATAGGGAATGCAGTGCCCAAATGAGCATTCAGAAAAAACAATGGAACATTCTGATATTGTATTAGTTATGCTAGGTATCGACATTTTTTATGAATAATTTAGGGAAAATTAGGGGGAAACACGAAAAGTGGACGATGCTAAGCCCTGAAAAGTGTGGAAAAGTGTTGAAATCAGTTCGTTTTTCTGTTATCTTTCTTGTTTATATCAAGATTCCATATTCGGAGAAATATCCATTTGAAAGCTTATGGCGACCTCGACAGTAAATTCAGGTTTGTTATCCTTGCATCAAAGAGGGCAAAGCAATTGCTCCAAGGATCAAAACCTAAGATCAAGACCAAATCAAAAAATCTTATTCTTGTTGCACAAAAAGAAGTCAAGCTACGTTTGATCGATTACGAAATCGTCCAACCCAAAGGAGAAGAGTTCCATGGGGTTGAAGATGAGGCCTTCATCGGAGAGGAACTGGGGATCGGTGAGGAAGGCATCCTGAGAGAAGAGGCTACTAAAAAAGAAGAAACCCAAGCAAAAGAAAAATCGAAAAAGAAAGATACTCCCGATAAAAAGCCTAAAACCTCAAAGACGAAGACCACGAAGAAGAAATCCAGCGGAAAAAAATAAGGAAACCGGCTCCTCTCTATCTGCAATCCTTCTGAATCATGACCCTTTTTCTCTTTGTATAAGTTGGACGTAGTCGAGCTTGATAAAATCTTCTTTGGAGAAGTTCAGCGCATGCGCAAACTTTACGATCTCGCTTTGTCGTCCCTCGAGTTCAAGAAAATCGCCGACAGGTGTTTCATCCAAGCAGATTGTCAATCTTTTTTTCTGAAATACAGTTCTGAATTTCGAATACTGGAAAACTGGCTGAAGCCCCAATGACTTAAGGATTTTCCTCAGATGTTTCTCATTTTTGACCTCAGTTTCGTACTCCTCTCTGATCTTGAATTTTCTCGATTTTTGTTCAGGTCCCTTGAACGTGAGAAATGTCTTTTTATAGATTTTGCGGACTCTCAAGGCATGATGTTTTCTTCGGAGTTCTAGAGAGGACCAATCGTAAAAAGTGTCATCGTGCGAATGTCGTTCTCTGGCGAGTATCGCTCCCTGAGATAGGATCTTTTCTTTGACATCGGCCAAGTGTTCAATTCTGATTTTAACTTCGATCTCTAACATCTCTCCTTGCCGTTAAACGAAAAAT
>CAZXJE010000099.1:0-1768 GCA_964640835.1 uncultured Eubacteriales bacterium | reverse complement strand
CCGGGTGAGCACAAAATCTGGGACCAAATCCAGTGAATCTCGATAGATGGATTGGGGGAATTGATTGAGGATCTCTTTGGATTTAAGGGCATAGCTCTCAGCCTTCCTGTAAGTGTAGTCCAGGGCTCCGTTTGTCTTCACGATCTCAAGAATTTCGCTCTTGGTTTCTTTGCCAAGTTCTTTTTGTCGGATCAGTTGAGTTATCCGATTCTGATTTTCTTTGCCATCATGATTCAAGGTATAGATCAGTGGAAGAGTGATCCGTCCCTCTTCCAAATCAGTGAGGACAGGTTTTCCAAGCGTTTCGATATCCCCGGTGTAGTCCAGGAGGTCGTCAATGACCTGGAAGGACATTCCGAGGTTTCTTCCGTATTCCGCCAAAAGAGATCGCTCTTTTTCTGAAGTATCGCAGAGAATTCCCCCGATCAGGCATGAGGCCCGAAAGAGCGAAGCCGTTTTTTTATCGAGTATATCGAGATAGTCATTCTCTTCCAATTGTAAATTTCCGCTCACGTAATATTCGTAGAGTTCTCCGTCTATCATCTTAGCGGACGTATCGGTGAGGATTTGGATGATTTCTCTGTGTCTGCTTTGAACAGCAAGGTTGAGAGTCTTGATGTAGAGGTAGTCTCCGAGGAGTACTGTGATGTTCGAACCCCACGTGGTATGGACAGTCGGCCGCCCTCTCCTCACATCAGAATGGTCGATAATGTCATCATGGATGAGACTGGCCGTGTGGATGGCTTCCACGAGCGCAGACATGAGGATGTGCTCATCCCCCTCATAACCAAAAAGTCTGGCACAGAGCATCAACAGAGCTGGCCGGATCCTTTTTCCGGCTTTTTTAAACAAGTAATCGCTAATCTCAGATATGAGGGGATTCTTTGATTTCGTGAAAAGCTCGAGGGTGTCTTCCACCTTATCGAGATCTTGTTGGATTATTCTGTACAGATCCATGAGAGAGACATTCTGTTCCAATTGAGCATTGATAAATGTTTTTGCGTCTCTCATATTCTGCGACCTTTAGCCGTTATCGGGGCGATGTCGTGGAAAGTATATTAACATCTCGGTTTTTTAATTTCAATCCGAAAGAGTGATTCAAAATTGTGTGTGGTTATCTCTGCAAGTTTTTCCAACGATACATTTTTGAGCTCTGCGAGAAATCGTGCGGTTTCTTTGACATAAACAGGTTCATTCCTTTGTATCTTTCCACGATAGGGACTCGGGACCAGATAGGGAGAATCTGTTTCAACGAGGATCTTTTCAAATGGCATCTGGATAGCCACCTCTCGCAAGGATTGTGCCTTGGGGAATGTGAGGATACCCGAGAAGGAGATCAGGAAGTTGTATTCCATCATCTGCTTGGCAAATTCCCAATCTTCAGTAAAACAGTGGAGGATGCCTCCTTGCGTAAACTCCTCCTCCTTCACGGCTTTTAGGACCTCGTCTCTAGCATTGCGACTGTGGATGACAACAGGAAGTCCAATTTCCTGGGCAATGTTGAGTTGTGTCCGGAAAACTTCAATTTGGGTGTTGGGGGGTGAAAAATCGTAGTGAAAATCAACACCAATTTCACCGACCGCATGGATCTTTTGAGACTCTGCAAGCTCCTTTATTTTTTGAATATATTCAGAATCGAAGTTTTTGGCGTTATGAGGATGTATACCGACTGCAGCAATAATATTTGAGTAAACTTGAATGGTGTCGAGAGTGACTTGGAGTTCGTTCTCCTCTGTCAGCTCTGTGGGACAGAGGATAGCTCCAATCC